>NZ_RAWL01000258.1:0-12369 GCF_003668885.1 Corallococcus sp. AB049A
CTGCGGGGGAGCAGGGGGCGGAGGTGGAGGGCTGTCCTCACAAGCGGACAGGGTCAGCGCCATCACCGCAGCGGTCATCGTGGACTTGAACGTCTTCATCCGCGTCATCCCTTGTCGCCCCAGTTGCCAGGCGGATCAAGTTTCTAGTTGCTCTTCGTCTCGATGAACCGGAACGTCGTCGCCAGGAAGCTGCTCTGGAGGACCACCTTCTCGTTCTTCAGGGTCGCGCCATCGAGCTTGATGTTGTTGACGTTCACGATGCGCCGCATGTTCGCCATCTCCTGCAGGAACATGGCGATCTCATGGTAGTTGCCGCTCACCGTCATCTTGATGGGGATGCGCGCGAAGAACTCGCCGCCCTCGACGTACTCGCGGTCGGGCTCCACGCGGGAGATCTCCAGGCCGGACTTCTTGCCGATGTCGTTGATCTGCGCGAGCAGCTCCTCCATGTCGCGCCGCTCGGGCAGCTCCGTGAGGGCCTCCGCCAGCTTCTGCTCGAGCACGTCCATCTCACGGCGGCGCTCGTTGAGGTTCTGGGCGATCTCGCTCTTCTCCGCGAGCTCCAGGTCCAGCGTCCGGCGCTCCGAGTTCCTGCGCGCGATGTCCTCTTCCGTGGGCTGGATGAAGGAGAAGAAGTTGGCCACGGTCAAGAGGACGACGAGGGCCGCGAGCCCGCCGAACTTCGCCGCGGGGGGGGCCTTCGCGAGTTGATCCAGGTATTTTTCCATGACAGGGGTCCTTCGCCGCCAATCAGATGGCGTAGTTGGCGGTGAGGGTGAGCTTGAACTCGACGAACGACTGAGCACCGGCCTGAGCGGGCTTGGTCTGCACGGCGTTGGTCAGTTCGATGTTGCCGAAGAAGGGCTTGATGTCGCCGGAGGAGAACTCCTCCACGCTCGCGGTCTCCGTGTTGAAGAGCTCCACGCGCGACGTCTTGGCGGCGCCGCGGCCCTGATCCACCAAGCGCCCCATGCCCTTGGGCGTCCACACCATGCCGCCCAGGCCGCGCATCAGCTCCGCGACCTCGTCGTGGCTGACGGCGGAGCCGTTGATGGTGACGCTGTTGGAGGCCTCCACGAAGTCCTTGAGCCAGACCTTCTTGGGCATGGCGGAGGACAGCGCGTCCAGCATGCGCACCGGCCCGTTGCGGCCCTTGCGCAGCGTGTCCAGCACCGCGAGCTTCTTCTCCACTTCCTTCTTGCGGGCGTTGATGTTGGTCACCTCGCCGATGACCTTCTCCAGCTCCGCGATCTTCGCGCGTGTCTGGGCGATGCCCTGGTTGGCCTTCTGCAGCTCGCCGTCGCGGTCCGCGTACCAGAAGTAGTTGCCGACCACCGCGGCGATCAGGACCGCGGCGTAGAGGGCCAGGACCTGCCGGCCCATCTCCCGCTTCTTCACCGCCCGGACGGGCAGCAGGTTGATTCGGATCATCATGTGCGTTCAGTTCCTCAAGGTCGGTCAGAGCGGTATCAGCCCAGCTTGTCGCCCGGGCGCCGGAGCGCCAGTCCCACGGCCACCGCGGCCATGGGCGCCACGTCCATGATGAACGCGGGGTCGAACTTGCGGTTGTCCACTTCAATCTTCCGGAACGGGTTGAGGATCTCCACCGGCACGCCGGTTCGCGCCTCGATGGTCTTGAACAGGGCGGGGATCTTCGCGGTGCCGCCGGACAGGTAGACCTTGGTGAAGTTCGAGTCCGCGGCGGTGCCCGCGTAGAAGTCCAGCGAGCGCTGGATTTCGCCGGCCACCTGCTCCGCGACGCTGGAGAGCACGCGCTCCACGTCCTGCGGCACGACGGCGTCCGCGTCCGCGCGGTTGCCACCGATCTTCAGCGCCTCCGCCTCCTCGTAGGAGACGTTGAGCTGCTTCTGGATCTCCTCGGTGAACTGGTTGCCGCCGATGGTCACGTCACGGGTGAAGACGGTGACGCCGTTGGCGATGATGTTGATGTTCACCACGGAGGCGCCGGCGTTGATGAGGACGACCGTCTCCTTGTCCGGCAGCTCGTAGTTCGTGGAGAACATGTTCTGGACGGCGAACGCGTCCACGTCCACCACCACCGGCGCGAGTCCCGCCTCGGAGACCACGGTGGTGTAGTCGTTGATCATGTCCTTCTTGGCCGCGACCAGGAGCACGTCCATCTGACCGGTGGCGTCGTTGCCGCCACCGTCGAGGATCTGCGTGTCGATGTTCACGTCCTTCACGTCGAAGGGGATGTACTGCTCCGCCTCCCACTGGATGCTCTCCTCGAGCTCTTCCTGGCTCATGCGGGGCATCTGGATCTTCTTGATGATGACCGAGTGGCCGGACACGCCGATGGCGACGTCCTTGCCCTTGACCTTCAGCTCGGACATGAGCTCCTGGACGGCCTGGACGATGGCCGTGGAGTTCATCAGCGCGCCGTCCACGATGGCTTCCGGAGGCAGCGGCTTCATTCCGAAGCTCTGGAGCGCGTAGCCGACTTCACCGCGCTTGCGCTGCTCCTTGAGCATGATCATCTTGATCGACGTCGACCCGATATCCAGCCCGAGTGCCAGTTTGCCCTTCGCCATGCGTAACTCCATCGGAGAGGGCGCCAGCGTAGCACCGGCTTGATACCCCTCCTAAAAAGTGCTTGGCGCCCGGCCGCCCTGCGGACGGGGGAGCGCCGTGAAAGCCAGCCACACCCGCGCCCCCACCCATCCTTCGCGGAGGCCCGATTTTCCGGCCCCGGACGCGTTCCGTCAAATGGCGCCGGAGGATTCCTGGGGAGTCGCCAGCCGGGCGTCACCCCTGCCCTTCGGTCCGGGCCCCCTCCGCGTCCGGATCGATGCCGTACTCCTTGATCTTGTAGAGGAGCGCCCGGTGGCTGATGTCCAGCACCTCCGCCGCCCGGGTGCGGTTGCCCTTCGTGCGCCGCAGCGCCGCCCGGATGTAGGACTCCTCCAGTTCGCGGATGGCCCGCTTGAGCGACAGGTCGCCCCCGGCCTGTAGCGGCGCGGCCGTCCCCACCGGCGCGGGTGCGGAAGCCGCCCACAGCTTTTCGGGCAGGCTGCCCGGCGCGATGTGGGTGCCTTCCGCGAGCAGCACGGCGCGCTCCATGGCGTTCTCCAGCTCGCGCACGTTACCGGGCCAGGCGTAGGCCGTCATCAGGGCCTCGGCCTCCGGGGTGAAGCCCTCCACCGGAGGATCACGGTTGAGCTCGCGGTTGAAGCGCTGGAGGAAGACGCGGGCGAGCAGCGGGATGTCCTCGCGGCGCTCGCGCAGGGGCGGCAGCGTGAGGTTCACGACGTTGAGGCGGTAGTAGAGGTCCTCGCGGAAGTCGCCCTGGGTCACCAGCTTGCCCAAATCGCGCAGCGTGGCGGCCACCACGCGCACGTCCACGCGCTCCACGCGGCTTTCACCCACGGGGCGGATCTCCCCCTCCTGCAGCACGCGCAGGAGCTTCACCTGCGCGCCCAGGGGCAGCTCGCCCACTTCATCCAGGAAGAGCGTGCCGCCGTCGGCCTCCGCGAACAGGCCCCGGCGGGCGGTGCGCGCGTCGGTGAAGGCGCCCTTCACGTGGCCGAACAGCTCGCTCTCCAGGAGGCCGTGGGGGATGGCGCCGCAGTTGACGGCGACGAAGGGCATGGCGGCGCGGCGGCTCTTGCCGTGCAGCTCGCGCGCGATGAGCTCCTTGCCGGTGCCGCTCTCCCCGGAGATGAGCACCGTGGTGTCCACGGGCGCCACGCGCGCCACCTGCTTGAGCACCGCCTGGAGCGCGGCGCTCTGTCCCAGGATGTGGCCCCCGGACGCGCCGGGCAGCTGCGCCTCGTGCAGGCGGCGGTTCTCGCGCACCAGCCGCTCGCGCTCCTCCGCCTTGCGCAGGACGAGGACGATCTCCTCCGGCTTGAAGGGCTTCTGGACGTAGTCGTAGGCGCCCGCCTGCACCGCCTCCAGCGCCTGCTCCTGGGAGCCGTACGCGCTCATCACCACCACGGTGAGGCCGGGCTGCTCCACGAGCGCCGCCTTGAGCACGGACAGCCCGTCGCGCCGGGGCATGCGCACGTCCGTCACCAGGACGTCATAGGCGCGCGTGGACAGCTCCCGCAGGGCCTCGTCGCCATCGGCGACGGCGCGCACGTCGTAGCCCTTGTCGGTGAGCACCAGGGTGAGGATGTGGCGGATGGAGGGCTCGTCGTCGGCGACGAGGACGGTGCGGAAGAGGGGCATGGGGGACGCCCATCATATGCCGTCTGGCCCCGCCGTCAGGCCGCTGGCAGCGACAGCCGGAAGCACGCCCCGCCCCCCGTGCCGTCGCGCGCGTCCAGCCGGCCGCCCATGCCCTGGGCCAGGTTCAGCGACACCGCCAGCCCCAGGCCCGTCCCCTGCCGTCCCTTGGTGGTGAAGAACGGCTCGAAGAGGTGCGCGCGGACCTGCGGCGACAGGCCCGGGCCGCTGTCCTGCACCTCCACCAGGACGAGCGCCTCCTCACGCCGGGTGGTGACGCGCACGCGGCCCTCGCCCCCCATGGCCTGGGCGGCGTTGAGCAGCAGGTTGATGAGGATCTGCGACAGGGGCCCCGCGTCCGCGCGGGCCAGCAGGCCGGGCGTCACGTCCAGGGTGACGTCCACCCGGTCCAGCTCCGGCCCCGCGCGCACCAGCCGCACGCAGGTCTCCACCACCTGCCCCACGTCCACGGGCCCCGGCCAGGCGCTGGCCGGACGGCCCAGGTCCAGGAGGCCCCGCACGATGCGGTCGATGCGGGTCACCTCGTGGTCGATGCGCTCCAGGAAGTCCTTCACCTCCGGCCCCTCCGCCCTGGCGCGCGCCAGGGACAGGTAGCCCAGGATGCCCGCCAGGGGGTTGCCCACCTCGTGCGCCACGCCCGCGGCCAGCTTGCCCACCGTGGCCAGGCGCTCAGAGGCGACAAGCTCCGTCTGTGCCCGCGCGAGCCGCGCGTTCGCTTCGCGCAGCGCCTCCAGCTGCGCGCGCGTGAGGGCCTGCTCCTGCTTGAGCGCCTCCGCCATCCGCCGCAGCTCGCGCTGGATGCGCGACAGGAACGGCCCGCCCTGTCCGGAGAGCGGCACGTCCAGCTGCAACCGGCCCAGCTGCTCCACGGACTTCTCCATGGCGCGCAGCGGCCGGCCCACCGCCAGGTCCAGCACCCCGTAGGCCAGCAGCGTCAGCACCAGCAGATCCAACCCCAGCGCCAGCGGCAGGAAGGCGCGGATCCGCGCGAGGCCCTCCATGTCCAGGGAGCCCGGCAGCGCCAGCCGGCGCGCCATGTCCAACAGCCGGATGAGCACCGGCTGCAGCGTCAGCCACGACAGGCCCGTGGACAGCGAGCCCAGGAGGAACGCCACGCTGGCGATGCGCCACTTCATCCGCGCACCGGCGCAAGGCCCCTCACCGCGTCCCTCCGAGCATCAGCGCCACGTCCAGGGGCAGCACGCGCGCGAGCCACGGCCCCAGGAGCATCACCTCCAGCCCCGCCAGCGCCAGCCACGGACCGAAGGGGATGTTGGTGGGGCCAGGGACCCATTCTTCTTCCTCCCCCGTCTCATCCAGCGTCGCGTCCGGGATGGGCTGGAACAGCAGGCACCAGGGGACGAGCACCACGCGCTTCCACAGCGGCAGGCCGGGCTTCGTGAAGTCCCACGTCATGGTGGGCTCGGGCTCCTCTTCCTCCTTGGAAGCCTCCACCGGCGGAGTCAGGGCCGCGTCGGCCTGCGGATCCTGAGCAGGCGGAGGCGTGGACTCGGGCTCGGGCGCGCCGCGCGGCCCCGCTCTCCCCGTGAGGGTCAGGAGCGCAACCCCCACGATGGAGCCCTGCAGCGACGAGAAGAAGAGGATGCCCAGCAGCGAGTGCCAGCCGAGGAACGCGCCCAGCAGCGCGACGAGGAACTTGTCCCCGCCGCCCAGCGCCTCGCGCTTGAAGGCGCGCCAGCCCACGTACTCCATGAGGCGGAAGCTCAGGAAACCCACCGCCGCGCCCAGCGCCGCCTGCCCCACCGCGTCCACGCCCTGGGGAATGGCCAGGAGCACGCCCGCGGCGATGCCCGGCAGCGTCAGCGAGAACGGGAGGATCCAATGTTCCAGGTCGATGAAGGTGAGCGGCACCAGCAGGAACACGAGCACCAGCGCGGGGACCAGCTCGTACGTCCAGTCAAAGCGCTTGAGACACGCGAGGAACAGCAGGCCCGTGAGCAGCTCCACCAGGACGTAGCGCGGGGAGATGGGCGCACCGCAGCCGCGGCACCTCCCGCGCAGCCCCAGCCACGACAGGACGGGGATGTTCTCGTACCAGGAGAGCACGTGCCCGCACTTGGGGCAGCGGGACCCGGGCCGCACGATGCTCAGTCCTTCGGGCACCCGCGCGATGACGACATTGAGGAAGGAGCCGATGCACAGGCCGAGGATGAACAGGAAGAGGATGAAGAGGGGCTCGGCCCAGCCCGGCGCGTAGGTGAACGTCACGGAGCCCGGAATCCTACCCGCCGCTTCCGGAGCTGGCGACTGCCGGATGGAGGACGAAAACCGTCAGCGTCAGTGACAAAAATTGGCAGGCCCGCGGCTGATCCATCCCCTTCCCTGACCGCCTGCCCTGGGAATCCCGGGGGTTGGGCGGATTGTTCGGCGTGGCACTCTTCGTGCTAAGAGTTCCCGCGTCGTTCAACCCCCCTCTGCTTGCCGCGGAGTCCCCAAACATGATGAACCGTCTCTTCCGGAAGAAGGGTGGCTTCACCCTCATCGAGCTGATGATCGTGGTCGCCATCATCGGCATCCTGGCCGCCATCGCCATCCCGAACTTCATCCGCTTCCAGGCGAAGTCGAAGCAGTCCGAGGCCAAGACGAACCTGAAGGCCATCTTCACGGCGCAGAAGTCGTACTTTGGTGAGAAGGACAAGTACAGCGCCGACTTCACGGTCGTCGGTTTCGATCCGGAGCCCGCGAACCGCTACAGCTACGGCCTGATCCCCGGCTGCGCTGAGACCTCCCCCGCCAACACGCGCACCGCGCGCGCCAAGGCCGGCTGCATTGGCCAGGACGTGGCGAAGTTCCTCACCGCGCCGGCCGCCAAGGACGCGATCGCCGCCCTGGGTGTGCAGCCTGCCGCGGCGGACTGCCCGAACTGCTTCTTCAGCGCGAACGCCGTCGGTAACGTCGACAACGACGCGATCGGCGACGCCTGGGGCATCACCTCCTCCCCGACGGGCGCGACGCTGGCCGGCACCTGCGGCGTGGACACCAACCTGGTGGCCGCCGGCGAGCCGGGCAACGCGTACAACGACGTGAGCTGCGACCAGTAGTCGGTCGAGCGGCTTCGCCTGATACCGCCGCGGATCCGTCGTGACGGATCGCAGTGGGGGATGGCAGAATCCATGGGGCGCCCGGGCATATCGGGCGCCCCATTTTCGTTGGGTGGAGCCATGGACAAGGTGTACCTGCGATTCGTCCCGGGCGTGTTGTTGGTGGCGCTGTTGTCCGCGCCCCCCCGGCCCGTCTCCAGGCAGGGCGGTGGGCCGCTGTTGCCCCGCCCCGGACTGCTCAAGACGCTGTTCCGCTCCCAGCAGGGGCTGGTCACCGACTACTTCTGGATCCTCCTGCTCAACCGCATTGGCGCGGCGGCGCGGCCGTCGGAGTACCGGCAGATCTACGACTACGCGGACCTGGTCACGGACCTGGACCCTGCTTTCTGGCAGGCGTACTTCTACTCGGGCATCACCTTGCCGGTGCACCTGGGCAAGGGCGAGTACCTGAACGTCGCGGAGTCGAGCACCATCCTGCGCAAGGGGCTCAAGCACCTGCCGGACAACCAGCGGCTGTCCTTCCAGCTGGCGTACAACCTGATGTTCTTCGAGAAGAAGTACAAGGAAGCGGCGGACATCATCCAGGAGCTGTCGCGGCGGCCTGACGCCCCCTCCTGGTACTCGGCGCTGGCCACGCGCCTGTACGCGCAGTCCGGCGACTTCGACAGCGGCCTGTCACTCAGCATGGCCCTGCGCGATGGCGCGGAGGATGACGAGACGCGCGAGTTCTACGCGCACCGCGTGCAGGAGATCCTCCAGGAGCGGTTGCTGCGCACCATCGACGCGGCCATCACCCGCTACCGCGAGCGCGAGGGCCACCTGCCCGACGACCTGCCCGCCCTGGTCGCAGCAGGAGACCTGGCCCAGCTCCCCGCGGATCCGCTGGGGGGCAAGCTGTTCCTGGGCGAGGATGGCCGCGCCTATTCGGACGCCGCGCGCTTCCGCATGGAACTCATCCATGATGAACGCACCGAGGACGGCGAACGCCTGGTGCCCAAGCCCCGAGTCACGAACCATGACGAATCCCAGCCCTGAAGCCCCGCCCATCCATGCGCAGGGGCTGCACAAGACCTACAAGGTCGGCTTCTGGTTCAACCGCACCGTGCGGGCCCTCCAGTCGCTGGACCTGCAGGTGGACGCCGGACAGATCTACGGGCTGCTCGGCCCCAACGGCGCCGGCAAGTCCACGACCATCAAGATCTTGATGAACCTGGTGCGCCCCAGCGGCGGCACCGCGCGGCTCTTCGGGCAGCCGGTGGAGGACGCCGCCACGCGCAGGCTGGTGGGCTTCGTGCCGGAGAACCCCGCCCCGTACGAGTACCTCACGGGCCGCGAGTTCGTGACGCTGGCCGGCCAGCTGGCGGGCCTGTCCGGCCAGGAGCTGGACACGCGCGTCACCGAGGTGATGGGCGCGGTGGAGATGGCGGGCGCGGAGAAGCTGCAGATCCGCCGCTACTCCAAGGGCATGGTGCAGCGCGTGGCCCTGGCGCAGGCGCTGGTGTCCCGGCCGAAGCTGCTCATCCTGGACGAGCCCACGAGCGGCCTGGATCCGCTGGGGCGCCGGCAGATGCGCGACCTCATCCTGGCCGAGCGGGAGAAGGGCACCACGGTGCTCTTCTGCAGCCACATCATCCCGGACGTCGAGTCGCTGTGCGACCGGCTGGCGGTGCTGGTGGGCGGCCGCAGGGTGCGCGAGGGCAGCGTGCAGGAGCTGGTGTCCGCGCAGGTGCCCACGGTGGAGGTCGTGGTGGAGGGCTTGAAGCCGGAAGAGGTGCGCGGGCTGGGCATTCCGCTGGAGTCGGTGCAGGCGCTCGATGGCCGCGTGATGTTGCAGGTGGCGGACGTGGACAGCCAGCGGCTCTTGGGCGGCGTGCTGGGCGCGGGCGGCCGGGTGAACCGGATGCAGCCGGCGCGCTTCTCGCTGGAGCAGCTGTTCATGAACGCGCTGAAGGAATCAGGCCGCGCGTCGAGCGTGGGTGGGGAGATCAACACGTGAGCGCCTTCAGCGCGATGATGTGGAATGGCTTTCGCGAGGCGCGCCGCAACCGGGTGACGGTGGTGGTGGGCGTGTTCGCCGCGGTGGTGCTGCTGTCCTCCTCGCTGGTGACGGAGGTGACGGTCGCCACCTTCGACCGCGTGCTGACGGACTTCGGCCTGGGGATGATGAGCATCATCCTGGTCTTCCTCAGCATCTTCCTGTCCAGCAGCCTGCTCAGCCGGGAGATTGAGCGGCGCACCATCTTCCTGGTGGTGAGCAAGCCCGTGTCGCGGCGTCAGTTCCTGGTGGCGCGGCTGGCGGGCACCATGCTGACGCTGGGCGTGCTGCTGGTGGCGATGACGGCCGTGTTCCTGGGCGAGCTGCTGCTCTTCGGCGCGAACATCACGTCGACGCAGCTGTTCGCCAGCGCGGGGTTGTGGTTCGAGCTGCTCGTCATCAGCAGCGTGGGCATCCTGTTCTCCAGCTTCTCGGGGCCCGCGGTGTCCGCCATCGCCACCACGGGCATGTACTTCACGGGGCACCTGACCGGGGACCTGTACTCCATCGCCAGCCGCTCGGAGAGCGTCCTGGTGCGGGGCATTGGCAAGACGCTGTACTACGCGCTGCCCAACCTGGAGCGGGTGAACTTCCGGCCCCAGGCCACGTACGCGCTGCCGGTGGACGCCGCCACGTTCTTCTCCGGCGTGGGCTACAGCCTGGCGTGGACGCTGGTGCTCACCACGCTGGCCATCGTCATCTTCGAGCGGCGCGACTTCCGCTAGGCCGTTGGCGCCCGGCGCCTGGGGAGGAAGCGCTTCCCCAGGCAGGCCAGCGCGAGCCCCAGCCACGACAGCGCGCCGACGAGCAGCCCCGCCGTCAGGCCGGGCGTGCGGTAGCGCAGCTCCACCAGGTGCCGTCCGGCGGGCACCGGCACCGCGCGGACCGCCACGTTCGCGGGGAGGATGGGGACGTCCTGTCCGTCCACGCTCGCCCGCCATCCCGGCTGGTACGCGTCGTTGACCACGAGCACCGCGGGGGCCAGGGCCTCCACCTCCACCGTGAGGTGCTCGAGCGTGCCCGGGGCCACGTCTATCCGCCCCAGCGGGCCCTCGGGCGTGGCCGGCAGCGCGGCCTGGCACTCCACGATGGCGACGTCGGAGGGTGGCAGCTGGGGTGACAGCATCCGCCGCGCGGCCTCCGCCCTGCCCTCCACGCATTCCGGCCGCGCCAGGTGGATGCGCGGCGCGGCGTCCGCGTACTCCACCAGCGTCAGGCCCAGGACCGGATCCACGAAGGTGCTCCGCGCGGACAACCGGGCGCCCAGCTCCCGCTGCTCCGCCGTCGCGAAGGCGACGAACCGGGTGCCCAGCCGGGGCGCGAGCCGGGTGAACCAGTGCACCCGGTCCGCCTTGAGCTGGCGCACGCGGGGGCTCACCCCGGGCAGGTACTCGTTCGCGCTCTCCAGGCCCCACAGCGCCACCATGTCCGGGGCCAGGACGGACAGCTGCAGCAGGTTGAGGGCGTCGTTGTAACGCACGCCCGCCAGGCGCGGCGGCGGCAGATCCCTCAGCGACGAGGCCACCCGGACCCTTTCCCCGGGCGCCGTCAGCGCGCGGATGCGCTCCACGAAGGCGGGCGGCGTGGTCAGCAGCTCCTCCGGAGAGAGCTGGTACAGCGGCTCATGGGCCCACGCCAGCGCCCCCCACTGCAGGGCCACGAGCAACGCGCCCTGCAGGGAGGGCCGCTCGCGCAGGAAGATCAGCGCCGCGCAGGCGGACGCGAGCACCGCTCCGGCCACCGCGCTGGCGAGGACGTTGCCGGACAGCCCCTGGAGCACGGGCCCGGGGACGTCCGGCCAGCGGACGCGCAGCCAGTGCTGGCTCCACCCCTGCCCCGTCGCGTCCACCAGCGCGAGCCCCGCGCACGGCAGCGCCACCAGCAGTCCCACCCAGACCACGGCCCGGGCGCTGCCGCCTGGAGTGAGGCACCGCTTCCAGCCCAGGCCCGCGGCCACCGCGAGCCCCAGGGACAGCAGCGGAACCAGCTTCTCCGGATAGCGGAACGGCCTCCAGAACGGGACCAGTTGGTAGACCCAGCCGTATACCGGCAGCGCGTCCCCCAGGCAGAGCGCGGCCAGCAGCAACACGAGCGCCGCGAACACCCAGGCCCGCCACTGCCGCACGGAGGCGGCGAGCCCCGCCAGCGCCAGCACGCACGCGGGCGTCCCCACGTACACCGAGTCCACCCACGTGCGGTTGAAGCCGCCGGACGGCACCAGGTGCCTCACCACCGCGACGGGGATGCCCTGCGTGCCTTGCGCGTCCGCGAGGAACGGCCCCAGGACGAGCTCCCAGAGCCGCAGCGGGTGGAGCGAGAAGCGCTGCGCCTCCACCAGCGAGCGGGCTCCCGGCTCAGAGCCCGCGGTGAGCGCGGCGGCGGGCAACAGCTGCGGCGCGGCCAGCAGCCCTCCGGCGAGGATGAGCAGCACGCACGCCCCCACGCGCCGGCGCCAGGGCCCGGCCCGCGGATCCAACGCCGCCAGGCACACGATGCAGGCGTTGGCCATGACGAACGCCTGGGCATCCCCGGCGAAGGCCACCAGGGCCAGCACCATGCCCGCGAGCGTCAACCGGGTGAGGCCCGGCTCGCGCAGGAAGCGCAGCGCGAGCCAGAGCGCCAGGGGGAGCGTGCTCGCGGCCTGGAGGTACGTGGGGTTGTTGGTGATGCAGACCAGGTAGCCACTGAACGTGAACGTCACCGCCGCGAACAGCGCGCCCGCGCGCGGCACGTCCCAGGCCCGCACGAGGGCGTACGTGCCCCCCAGCGCCAGGGGGAAGCACGCCAGGAGCGTCAGCTTCGCGGCCAGCGCGAACGGCAGCACGAGGTGCAGCCAGAGGAAGGGGTGGAACGTCCCGGTGATGAAGATGCCGGGGAAGGACTGGCCCAGGCCGTCATAGGGGAGCCAGTCGGGGAACTCGAGCGCGGACACGCGCGAGGCCCAGTAGGCCCGCATGGGGTAGAAGGCCCGCAGCGTGTCCCCGGCCATGAAGACGCCGGAGGTGGAGAGCGCCCGGAAGAAGAAGAGGCCCCACAGGAGCGCGGCCACCGCCACCCTCCCCC
>NZ_RAWL01000259.1:0-12316 GCF_003668885.1 Corallococcus sp. AB049A
CGCCTGGACCGGGGCCGGAGCCGGCGCGGGCGCCGGGACGGGGGTGACGACACGCGCGGCACAGCCGGCGCAGAACAGGAGGATCAGAAGTGAGGAACGCACCGGGGGCGAGGATGACCCGAGACGCGGATGACTCCAAGCATCCATCCCGGATTTCACCGCCTGCGCGCCTGCCCCCCGAGCGCGCGTGAAGGCAGCTCTGGCCTTGATTGACAGAAATGAAGTCTTTCACGTCTATTGCCATCTCCACCGCTTTCATCACCGCAGTGCGCCCTCCCCATGATGCGAGTGTTTCGCCCGGCCGTTCCCACGGCGGCGCGCCCTCACGGCGCGTACGCGCCGCGTGACGGCTGGCATTCCACCGGGTCCATCCCCCGGCTCCACACCCTCCCCGCTCCAGCGCCCGCGCCGCTCGCACCGGCGGGGAGCATCGCGCTCCTGCTGACCGTGGCGGGCGACGCGCTGCACCTCCAACTGGCTGAAGCGCTCGCGCCCCCCTCCGCCTCCGCGAGGGACGTGCTCGACGCGCGCCGGAAGGCCGGCCGCGAAGGCTCCGCGTGGCCCGAGCACGTCGCGGAGCTCTGCTACGCGGGCGAACCGTGGATGACCGGGCTCGTGCTGGATGCGAGGACGGACCTCACGTGGCGGGTGCAGGACTTTCCCGGCGCCGCGCTGGAGCCCGGGAAGCTCTCCCTGCGCACCCATTGCGCGCGCGCGGGCTTCTCGCTGGAGGCGAGCGTCGTGCTGACGCCGCCCGCGATGAACGACTTCGAGTCGCTCGCCCAGCAGGAGTTCCCACCGCTCGCGCCCTCCGCCCGGCAGCCGTGGCTGCGGTGGGAGCAGGGACGTTAAGACATGCTCATCCGTCTCATCCCACGGTTGCTGCTGGCCTGGTTCACGGTGTCGTTCGTCTGCCAGTTCCTCCCCATGCGCCTGCAGGGGCTCTTCCGCGCCCTCGACGTGTTCGGGCTCATCCCCCGGTGGATGTTCTTCTCGCCATCGTTCTCCGCGTCGGACTACCACCTGCTCTACCGCGAGGCGCTGTGTGACGGGACGCTGACGCAGTGGCGCGAGATTCCGCTGGCGGAGCGCCGCTCGCTGCTGGGCGCGGTCTGGAACCCGGAGCGGCGTCACCGCAAGGCGGTGGCCACCGCGGTGGCCAGGCTGGTGCAGCAGGCCGAGTCCAGGCGAGGTCCCTTGACGCAGGCCCATGGCTACGCGGCCATCCTCGCGCTCATCACGTCGCGCGGCGGCACCCCGCTCACGCGCGCGTTCCAGTTCGCCATCGCCGAGTCCTTTGGCTACGAGGCCCGGACGCCGTCGCGCATGGTGCTCGTCTCGGAGCTGCACGCGCGATGATTCCCTTCACGGAGACCCCCGACCTGGCGCTGTACGCCGTCCGCGTGCTGATGGCGCTGGGCATCCTCATCACCACGGGCGAGTTGCTGGCCAACTGGCGGGACCACGCCGACGGCGGCTTCTCCGGCTGGCCGCTGCTGCGCCAGCTGCTGGAGCAGTTCAAGGGCGGCCCCGTCCTGCGTTTCGCCGTGTCGCTGGTGTCCCACGCCCGCTTCCTGGGCTGGCTGGGGCTGAGAGCGCTCTGCGCGGCGGCGCTGCTCGTGCCCGCGCTGCCGGCGCCGCTGGTGCTCGCGGCCCTGGCGCTGCTCTTCGTGACGGACCTGCTCGTCTCCATGCGCCTGCAGTTCGGCAAGGACGGCTCGGACCGCATGGTGCGGCTGCTCAACGTGGCGCTGCTGCTGGTGGCGCTGGCGCCGGGGAACCCGCGCGTGCGGGACGCGGGGCTGGCCTTCATCGCGCTCCAGGGCTGCCTGGCCTACTTCACCACGGGCGTCTGGAAGGCCCTGGGGCCGCAGTGGCGCGACGGCCAGGCCGTGTTCCTCGTCTTCAACACCCGCGCCCACGGCACGCGCCCCGTGGCCGCGATGCTGGCGCGCCAGCCGTGGCTCACGCGCCTCTTGAGCTGGTCCGTCGTCGGCGTGGAGGCCCTGTTCCCGCTGGCCCTCGTGGGTGGCCCCACCGTGGCGCTCGTCTTCCTCGCATGGGGCGTGGTGTTCCACGCGACCAACTCGCTGGTGATGGGCCTCAACCCCTTCTTCTTCGCGTTCGTCGCGACCTACCCCGCCATCCTCTTCTGCGCCGCGCACGGCGTGCTGCTCCCCTGAGTCACGGATCCGCCGCCCCCGCCTCCAGGAGCGCGGCGGCCTTCCGGGGTGCCAGGATTTCAAAGGGCAGGCGACGCCCGCCGCCCATCGACAGCACGCGCTGGTCCTTGCTCACCAGCCACGCCGCACCGGCGCGCGCCGTCAGCTCCAGGAACTTCTGATCATCCCGGTCGCGGCACGGCGGCAGCTCCACCGGTGAGCCCTCGCCGTCCGCGACGCGCACGAGCGCGCCGTACGCGTCACGCACCGCCTGCTGCGCGTCCGCCGCCAGCTTGAACGAGGGATAGGCGAGCACCAGCGCCAGCTCCTTCAACGTGTGCCGGTCCGCCCACGCCGTCAGCGCGCCCGAGCGAAGCGCCTGCCTCAATGGCCGCGTGAAGGCGTCATCAAAGACGAACACATCCAGCACCACGTTGGTGTCCAGCACCACGGAACGAGCGGCAGGCACAGCGGAAGGCGTCATCACGTTGCAGGAACTTTCCGTCACCAACACCGCTGACACAACCCTGTCGTTTCACGCGTCAATCACAATGCACGGCGCGTCCCTGGCACAAACCAGGAATCATGGACAAAGATGCTTTCCGCTGAACCCCTCCCCCTGGCCGGCCCCCGCCGGCGAAAGGTCTGTCCATGAAGCCCTCGTCCCGTTCCCTGTGTCTGAGTTTGCTGAGCGCCGCTGCCCTGCTGGGTGGCTGTGGAGGCGAGGAGGCTCCCACGCAAGCGGGTGAAGGCGTCGTCGTTCCGCCGGTCCAGACGGACGTCGCCGGCAACGGGCTGAGCGCGAGCGCGGCGTACTGCGATGACGTGACGACGTGGGACCCGGCCTGGGTGGCGTTCGAGAACGAGGTGCTCACGCTCGTCAACCAGCGCCGCGCGGCGGGCGCCACCTGTGGCGGCGTGGTGAAGCCGGCGGTGGGCGCGCTCGTCAACAACGACCTGCTGCGCTGTGCGGCGCGCAAGCACTCCAAGGACATGGGCACGAACAACTTCTTCAGCCACACGGGCTCCAACGGCTCCACGCCGTGGCAGCGCATGGCGTCCGCGGGCTACAGCTACCGGACGGCGGCGGAGAACATCGCCGCGGGCTACAGCACGCCGACGGCGGTGGTGAACGGCTGGATGGCCAGCACCGGCCACTGCAACAACATCATGAACGGCGCGCTGAAGCAGACGGGCATCGGCTACTACAACGCGCCGTCCAGCTCGTACCGCGCGTACTGGACGCAGGACTTCGGCACGCCGTAGTCCGCGCACCCGGGCGGAGGGCTATGCTTCGCGCACCATGTCCTCCCCCTTCGCCGAGCACTTCCCCGCCCTGCGGTCCGGCTTCAGCTATCTGGACAACGCGGCGGGGGCGCAGGTGCCCACGCACTGCATCGACGCCATCCACCAGTTCCTCTCGGGTGGAAGCTGCAACGTGGGCCAGCCCTACCCCGCGTCCCGCGTGGCCACCGCGCTCAAGGCCCGGGCGCGTGAGGAGACGGCGGAGTTCCTCCACTGCCGGCCCGACGAGGTGATGCTCGGGCCCAGCGCCACCGCCCTCACCTTCCAGGTGGGCCGGGCCGTCTCACGCCTCTTCAAACCAGGCGACGAGGTGGTCATCTCCGAGCTGGAGCACGAATCCAACGCGGCCCCGTGGCGCGCGCTGGAGGCGCAGGGTGTGAAGGTGAGCACCTGGCGCGCGAGCTGGCCGGAGGGGCGGCTGGAGGCGTCCGAGCTGAAGAAGCTCGTCACGCCGCGCACGCGGCTGGTGGCGGTGTCCGCGGCGGCGAACTCCGTGGGAGCGACGCCGGACGTGGCCGCCGCGGCGGAGGTGGCGCACGGCGTGGGCGCGTGGCTGTTCGTGGACGCGGTGCACTCCAGTCCGCATCACCTTCCGGACGTGCGGGCATGGGGCGCGGACTTCGCGGTGTTCTCGCCGTACAAGGTCTTCGGTCCGCACCTGGGCTGTCTGTACGTGCGGAGAGAGCTGCTGGCGGGCCTGCCCGCGGACAAGCTGTGGTTCATGCCGGATGACGGTCCGCAGAAGTTCGAGCCGGGCACGGCGAACCACGAAGGCTGGGCGGGATGGCTGGGTTCCCTGCGCTACCTGCGCGACGTGCTGGGCGGTGGCCAGCCGGGGCGCGAGGGATTGACGCGGGCCTTCCAGCGCATCACGCAGCTGGAGCAGCCGCTCTTGGAGGCAGCGCTGGAGCAGCTGTCCCGGCACCCGCGCGTGCGACTGTACGGACCGAAGACGTCCGCCGGCCGCGTCGCCACGTTCTGCTTCAACGTCACCGGCGTAGCGCCCCGCGCGGTGGCGGAGCACCTGGCGGAACAGGGCGTGGGCGTCGCGGCGGGGCACTACTACGCGACGATGGCGGCGGAGGCGCTGGGGCTCATGCCCGACGGCGCGGTGCGCGCGTCCCTGCTGCACTACAACACGGCGGAGGACGTGGGACGGCTGCTCGCGGCGCTGGATTCGCTCCCCTGATGCCGGGAGGCATCGTCCATCGAGGACTCCCGCTGAGCGTCGGCTTCGACCTGGCGGTCCACGAATTCTGATCACGCCTCCACGGGCGGAGGGGGATGCTTCGCCGTCAGCGTTGCCCCTGCGGACGCCACGCTCACCAGCGCGACCGCCAGCCATTGCAGGGGCGTGAGCTGCTCGCGCAGGACCAGCCAGCCCACCAGCGTGGCCACCCCGGGCTCCAGGCTCATCAGGATGCCGAAGGTGCGGCTGGAGAGCTGGCCCAGCGCCATCATCTCCAGCGTGTACGGCAGCGCGCTGGACAACAGCGCCACGCCCAGGCCCGCCGCGAAGAGGCCCGGCGTCATGCGCTCCAGGTGCCCCTCGCGCAGCATGAAGGGCAGCACCGTCAACATCGCCACCACCATGCCCGCCGCCACGCCCTGCCCCTCCGGCACCCGGCGCGACAGCCTCCCGCCCATCAGGATGTAGAGGGCCCAGCAGCCACCCGCCGTCAGCGCCAGCATCACGCCCAGCGGATCCAGCGAGCCCGGCTTCGCCGTCCACGGGGTGATCAACACGATGCCCGTCGCCGCGAAGAGCACCCACAAAAAGTCCAAGGCCTTGCGTGAACCCACCACCGCGAGCACGAAGGGCCCTACGAACTCCAGCGTCACCGCGAGCCCCAGCGGGATGCGCGAGATGGACAGGTAGTACGTGAGGTTCATCACGCCCAGCGCCACGCCATACGGCACGATGGCCGCCCACTGCGCCCGCGTGTAGCGCAGGAGGGACGGGCGGAAGAACGCCAGCAACATCACCGACGCGAGCACCAGCCGCAGCCCCGCGGCCCCAACCGCGCCCAGCACGGGGAAGAGCCCCTTCGCGAGCGCGGCGCCCCCCTGCACGCTCACCACGGAGATGAGGACCGCGGGAATGGGAGGCAGGGGGGCACGGCGTCCGGCGACTTCGCTCATGGCGCCGCAATGTAGCCAGGGTGCCTCACGGATTCACGGGCTCACTCCACGCCCCTGTCCGCGGCAGCGCACGGCGGGCGAGGAAGCGGGAGACATTCCACTCCGAAAACGAGTCCCGCTGCTCCAGCCGCATGCGGTGCTGCTTCAGGACGGGCGCCACCCGCCACTGGTGCTCCTGCGGAAGGTGGGCGCCCGCCTGGACCAGCCCGGGCACGGCGTCCGCGGACATGTCGTAGAACATCTCGGTGTCCAAAGAACCGGTGCGCGCATACCGCTCCAGGTTGTGGCGGATGATGAACGCCTCCGGGTTGAGGAAGTTGAGCACCAGCACCGAGCCCAGCGCCGTGGCGAACGCACCCACCGCGAAGCGCTCCGGCTTCCACCACAGCGTCACCGCGCGCCAGGCCAGCACCGCGCCCAGCGCCCACATGAAGACGTGCGTGTGCACGCGCAGCAGCGTGTAGCCGAAGGCGTCCTCGTACAGCGACAGGCGCCGCATCGCGGACGCGAGGATGATCAACGTCAGCGCCACCATCAGCGACGTGCTCGCGCGGAAGACGGTCTGCGCCATGCGCGTCTCCCGCCGCGTCCAGTGCGCCAGGGCCATGACCAGCACCAGCGTCAGCGAGGCGACGACCACCAGTTCGAAGAAGCCGCGCCGCGCGTACTCCGCGAAGGTGTAGCCGGCCGCGGGCGACGACGCGTCACCGATGAACAGGTACGACACCTGGAAGGCCGCGAAGACGAAGAACAGCGCGTTCACGGCGAAGATGAGCGTGAGCGCCTCCACGAATCCCAGACGCGGCGAAGCGGACACCACCTCCGCGTCCCCCAGCTCCTTCGGGGCGCGGCGGCGCAGCGCATGACCCAGCACACCCGCGGCGACGCACGCGCTGAACGCCACGGCGAGGCCGCGCACCACCATCAACTCCATGTCCAGGTTGAACGACAACAGCCGGCCCACGGTGGAGGAGAAGATGCCGTCCGCGGACTCCAGCAGCACCCCGAACACGAACAGCACCGGCAGCGCCAGCAGCAGGCCTCGCGTCAGCGCCCCCAACAGGCGCGAGTGCGCCTTGAGGCCACGCACGTCCACGCTGTCCCGCACGAGCACCGGCGGGTAGAGCAGGCTCTGCGCGGCGGAGCCGAAGAAGACGAGGACATAGTCGATGAGGCCCAGGCGCTGCACGCGGCCCGCGGCCCAGAAGTGCGACAGCATCATCAGGAGCACGGCCGCGGTCACCACGTTGAGCATCAGCAGCCACGAACTGTCCCGCACCGCCACGAAGGCGCTGACCAGTCCCAGCGGCGCCAGCAGCCACGCATTGGGGCGCGCGCGCTGCCAGCCCTCCCGTCCGCCCAGCCACACGAGCGCGCCTACCAGGGCGGCCACCACCAGCGGAAAGCCCAGGCCCCATCGCGCCGTCTCGAGCAGGACCTCCGCGAGCACGCCCACGGCCAGCGACGCCGCCAGCATCCGGCGTGGGGCGCGCACCCACGGCAGGACCGACCCGCCCGGGACGGTGGCGGCAGGAGCGGGAGAAGGAGGAAGCGGGGACATGGGAACGGACGGGGTCATGGCGTCGGCACCTCTCGGGCGGGTCAGCACCCGGAACGCGCACAGGATGCACACGCCCGGAGGCACGGCTGGGGGCCTCGGGGGCGAGCGGTCGCGGGGGCACGCCGAACGGCGCCGGCCCTCGCGTGGCCGGTCGGCCCCACCCAGGGTCCGTGGAGTCAGCGCCCTGCGTGAAGGTGCGAGCCGCGCCGCGTCGCCGGACACTCCCAGGCGGTCCGGGCAGCCTCGAAACAAGGTCGATGTTAGGTTGCCGCCCCGATGTCACCCCTGACGCGGCTCCCCTTCCGCTTCCGTCCCCGTCCGGCCCTCGCCCTGTGGGGCCTGGTGCTCGCGCTCGCGGGATGTGACGGCACGTCCCCCCAAACCCCGCCGGCTCAAGACGCCGGAGGCTGCGTCCAGGGCAACTGCCCGCAGCCCGACAGCGGCACGGCGCCCCTGCCGTCCGGCGCGCACGTGCGCATCGCGGCGTACAACGTGCACCGCCTCTTCGACACCGTCTGCGACACGGGCTCCTGCGGCGGCTCCAACTACGAGGAGCTTCCCACCGAGGCGGAGTTCCAGGCGCAGGTGGCCCAGCTGGGCCCGGCCATCAACGCGCTCCAGGCGGACATCGTGATGCTGGAGGAGGTCGAGACGCAGCAGTCGCTGGACGGACTGCTGGCCCGGGTCCCCGCATACGGCTACTCGATGCTCGGAGAGACCTACTCCCCGGCCTCGGTGGACGTGGCGGTGCTGTCCGTGTTCCCCATCATCGAGACGCGCAGCCACCGCAACCAGTACATCATCAAGCCGGACGGTTCCTTCACGCGCTTCTCGCGCGACCTGCTCGAAGTGCACCTGGACGTGGACGGCCGGCGGGTCATCGTCTTCGCGGCGCACTTCCGCTCCAAGGTGAATGACGATCCGGACCGCCGCATGGCGGAGGCCAACGCCTCGCGGATCATCCTCGTCGAATCCGCGAAGGAGTTCCCGGACGCGCTGGTGGTGCTCGGCGGGGACCTCAACGACGTGCCCGGCTCGGACCCCATCAACGCCATGGATGAATCGCTGCTGCGCGTCGGCAGGGACCGGCCGGACAGCGCCACCTGGACGTACTTCTATTCGGGCAGGGGTCAGGCCATCGACCACCTCTACCTCGCGCCCAACGACGGCGGCGCGTACGTCCCGGGCTCCTTCCGCGTGGCCCGAGACCCCAACGGCGGCTACGGCGGCTCCGACCACGGGGCGGTGTACGCGGACTTCGTGCTCGCCGCGCCCTGAACCGCGTTTGCGACGGCGAGCTCCGCACACTGCCCCGCCCTGGCAGCGCGGTGCCTGTGGACCACCGCACGTGGAAGGGCTGGCATTGACTCGGCAATGACAGCCAGGGAGGGAGCTTCCTCGGCGGCCGGTTTCCAGCCCGGCCGCCCTCCCTACCTTCAGCGCCATGAAAGCAAGCTCATGGCGCATGCGTGCGGCACGCCCTTCCCGGGCGCTTCGGCATCCTGTCCCCGGGGGCAGGCCATGATTGAGGTGCGCACCTTCGAAGGCGACGCGTCCGAGGCCTCCTGGTTCCTCAACCGCGTCTGGCAATCCACCTATGGAAAGACGGCGCCGCTGCCCGTCTGGGACAAGCGCTTCTGCGACTGGAGGCTGTTCCGGGACGGCCAGGCGCCGCGCGACTACCTGCTGGCGGCGTACGAGGGAAGGCACCTGGTGGGCACCCTCTTCGCGGAGCCCGCGAGGCTGCGCCTGGGACGCGTGGAGGTGGACGGCAGCTATGGACTGCGGGCCACCGTCACGAACTCCCATCGGGGACAGGGCATTGGCGCGAAGCTCGCGAAGGAGCTGCTCCGGCGGCACCAGGACCGGGCCGCGCGGCTCACCCTGGGCTTCACGACGACGGAGCCCCGTCCCCCGGGCTTCTGGCGGCGCGCGTGGAACACCCGGCTGTTCGGCGGGCTGGGGCTGTGGATGTATGCCTTTGATGCGAAGGCGCTCGCCGGCTGGTCCTTCACGGACAACGAGCGGCGGCTCTTCACCCTGGCGCATCCCCTCCTGCGGCACCGCTTCCGGGAAGCGGACGGCCAGGGCATCCGTCCCTACCAGCCCGCGGACCTGGGCCGCTGCATGACGCTGGTCCGCGACATGCTGCGCCCGGTGACGCTGGGCTACACGTACACGACCGAGCAGCTGGCGGCCCAGCTCCAGTACCGGGACGTGCCGCGCACCTTCGTGCTGGAGCAGGACGGCGAGGTGCGCGGGCTCGTCAGCTCACACAGCCTGTTGATGACGGGCGTGGGGGAGCTGACCGCGGAGGTCGTGGACCTGATGGCGTTCGACGCCGCGGTGTCCTCGGAGGACCGGCAGCGGCTGCTCCAGGTGGCCATGCAGGACATGGAGCGCCGGGGTGTGGCGTTCGCGGGCATGCTGCGAGGGCCCGGCACCTCGGCGTGTCTGTTGTTGCGCTCGGGCTGGGTGCCCCTGCCCCGGCGCGCGCAGGTGACGTGCCTGATGCCCACGTGTGACCTGGACCTGCCCGCGGATCCGTGTGTCTTCACGCACCTGCGCTGACGCGCGAGCCCTGGACCTTGCGGAAGAGCAGCACGACCCCGCTGGCCACGGTCCGCACTCCGCCGCCCGCGCAGACGCACAGCGCGGGCAGGACGAGCAGCAGGTACTGCGGCCACTTGGTGTTCCACAGCAGCAGGAACACCAGCCCCACGACGGCGGCCACCGCCCACACGGGCCGCTCGCGCCACGTCCGGGGCAGGCCCAGCACCGCCAGCGGCAGCAGCGCCCGGCCGTTGAAGTGCGTGAGGTAGATGCCGGGGTCGGAGTTGGACAGCCAGGTGTCCGTGAGGAACGCGAGCGGCTGATACCAGGGCAGCCCGGCGCGGCGCACGTGCTCGTTGTGGGAGTAGTTCCAGTGGAAGGTGATGGACTCCCACAGCGACGCGAACGGCGAAGCCCACAGCGCGGGGTTCGCCAGGATGAAAGCGGCCGCCGTGGACACGACGATGGCGGCCCACGGACGCCACTGCGTGCGCGCCCCCATCACCAGGAAGGGCAGGAACGTGAGCCCGCCCACCAGGCCATACGGATACTTCCCCGCCGCCGCAATCCCCAGCAGCACGCCGGACACCGCCGTCCATCCCGGCGCGAAGCCCCTGCGCCGGGCGCGCTCGAAGGCGAGCAGCGCGAGCACCGCGAGCAGCCCCGGCACCGCCTCCAGGTACGCCTGGGACGTGTACTTCGTGTGGTACGGGTCCCACGCGAGCAGCAGCGCGCCCAGCGGATCCACGAAGGCGACGAGCCCCACCTGGAGCACCCCGGCCACCGCCGACAGGCCTCGCGTCACGTTGAACGTGGGGCGCGCGGCGTCCGGGATGGGCCGGCCCATGGGGACGTCCGACCAGTCCGGCTCGGACGCGCCCGAGACGCGCACGGCCTCGGCGAAGAGCAGCTTCACCAGCGGCGGGTGTTCGAAGTTCTCGCGGACCTTGCCCACGTCGCCCCAGCGGCCCTCGTCGAGCAGGTGGGCGTAGGTGAAGGCGATGGGCAGGTAGGTCGCCTCATCGAAGTCCTGGCCCAGCCGCTCCACCGCGCGGGAGCGCTGCCAGGTGGCGACCACGATGGCGACGAATGCGACGAGGAGGGCCAGCAGGCGAGTGCGGGACACGCGCGCACGGATATCACAGACATGCGGCCCGCCGGGCAGCCGGAGCACGGCCCTGGTGGCGCGCGCCCCGGCGCCCCAACTTCACGACATGAGAACCGCTCGCATCCTCACCGTCGCCGCCCTGCTCGCGGGCGGATCCGCTGTCGCGAAGAAGGCCGAGACCCTGGAGCTGCGGACCCACGACACGACCGTGCGTGCGAGCGTCACCGCGCAAGGTCTCCAGGGGCCGGAAATGAAGCTCCAGCTCTCCGACAATGCCTTGAAGGGCCAGGCCTTCCAGCGCCCCGTGGACCTGAAGCTGTCGGAGCGGCGCATCGAAGGCACCGTGGACAAGAAGCCCGTGGAGCTCACCGTGGACGAGCGCCCCGACGTCGTGGAGATGATGGGCACCTTCGCGGGCCAGCCCTCGTCGCTGACGCTGAGCCCGGACGCGCTGACGGGGTCGGTGGGGCCGTGCGGCTACAACCTCATCATCGAGCGCGACCGCAAGCACTACCGGGGGACGCGCGCCTGCGGCGACCAGCGGGAGAACGACGTCTTCGTCGCCATCCCGAAGTCGCTGGAGAAGGAGCCCGCGCCCGGGCGCATGGCGGCGCTGAGCGTGCTGCTCTCCCAGCCTTGAGGTGGGGCTCGGCGATGGCGCGCACGGCGCGGGTGTAGTGAAGTCCCAGGCGTGTCCACCCTTCCCTCCGGCGTCGCGCCCGAGCGCACCATCGGGCCCCTCCAACTGCTGGCCCTGGGCGTCAACGGCATCGTGGGCGTCGGCATCTTCTTCGCGCCCGCGGAGGTCGCGGCGCAGGCGCCCGGCCTGGGCGCGGTGTGGGCCTTCGCGCTGACGGGGCTGGCGCTGGTGCCGGTGGCGTTCGCGTTCGCGGTGCTCGGCCGGCGGTTCGACTCGGATGGCGGGCCCGTGGTGTTCGCGAGGGCGGCGTTCGGAGAACGGGTGTCGTTCCTCGTCGGCTGGGTGGCCTACGTCAGCGCCTTCCTGAGCACGTCCGCGGTGATGGCGGGCCTGGCGCGGGCGGTGGCGCCATCGGTGGGCCTGGGAGGCCCGGTGGGCGAGCGGCTGCTGGCCTCCGCGCTGGTGACGGGACTGGCGGCGCTGGTGGCGTCAGGCATCCGCGTGTCGGCGAGGACGTGGACGGCGCTCACGGTGCTCAAGCTCGTGCCGCTGGCGCTGCTGCTCGGGGCGTTCTTCCTCCTGCCGGACCAGGACGTGCCGCCGCCGCTGCCCGCCACGGGGGCGTCGTGGCTGAAGGCGGGGCTGACGGTGATGTTCGCCTACCAGGGCTTCGAGATCGTGCCGGTCATCGCGGGGCAGGTGCGCGCGTCGGAGCGCACGGTGCCCATGGCGACGGTGGGCTCGCTGGTGCTGGCGATGCTGTTCTACGTGGGGCTCGTGTGGGCGTGCGTCGCGGCGCTGCCGGACCTGGCGAGGGCGGCGGCGCCGCTGGCGCAGGCGGCGGG
>NZ_RAWL01000025.1:0-38714 GCF_003668885.1 Corallococcus sp. AB049A
GCTCCGCCGTCAGGTCCGCGCGGCTGAGGTAACCCCACGCGAGCCCTTCGCCGCCCACGTACAGCTCTCCGGGCACGCCCACTCCGGCCACGTCCCCATTCGCGTCCAGCACGTACGCCGTGGAGTTTCCAATCGGCTTGCCGATGGACACCGCGCCGTCGAGCTCCGTCCGGCCCGTCAGCGTGTTCGTGGTGGAGAACGTGGTGTTCTCCGTGGGGCCGTACGCGTTCACCAGCACCGCGCCTTCCGGCAGCCGTGCCAGGTGCTCCCGCGCACGCTGGAGCGGCATCACGTCACCGCCCGTCAGCACCTGCGACACGCCCGCCAGGGCCTCCGGCTGGTGCAGCGCCATCTGCTCATACAGTGCGGTCGTCAACCACAGGGCGCTGATGTGCTCCCGCTTCACCAGCGCGCCTAGCTCCTCCAGCGTCAGTGCGTGCGGCGGCGCCAGCACCAGCTTCGCTCCGTGCAGCAGCGCGCCCCACAGCTCCAGCGTCGACGCGTCGAAGGCCACCGGCCCCGTCTGCGACCAGACGACATCAGGCCCGAAGCGCATGAAGCCGTTGCCCAGCACCAGGCGGGTGATGCCCCGGTGGGGTACGCACACGCCCTTCGGCCGGCCCGTGCTTCCCGACGTGAAGATGATGTACGCGAGGTCTTCTCCGCCCACCTCCACGTCCGGTGCCGTCTCCGGTTCGCGGCGGATGGACTCCCACGCCGTGTCCACGCAGAGCGACGTCCCCGCTCCCACCGGCAGCTTCTCCAGCAGGTGCTGCTGCGTCAGCGTCACCTCGACGCCCGCGTCCCCCAGCAGCAGCGCGATGCGCTCCGCCGGGTAGTTGCGGTCCACCGGGACGTACGCGCCGCCGGCCTTGAGGATGCCGAGCAGCCCGACCACCATCTCCCACGAGCGATCCACGTACACGCCCACGCGCGTGCCGCGCTTCACGCCCAGGCCCCGCAGGTGGTGCGCCAGCTGGTTCGCCTTCGCGTCCAGCTCGCCGTACGTCAGCGTCTGGCCATCCGCGCCCTGCACCACCGCCACCCGGTCCGGCGTCGTGCGCGCCTGCTCCGCGAAGAGCGCGTGCACCGGTCGCTCGCGCGGATACGCGGCCTGCGTCCGGTTCCAGTCCTCCACCAGCAGCCGCCGCTCGGCGTCCTTCACCAGGGGCAGGCGGGCCACGGGGCTCGTGGGCCGGGCCACCGCGGACTCCAGCAGGCCGCGCAGGTGCTCCACCATCCGCGCGACGGTGGCCGCGTGGAAGAGGTCCGTGTCGTATTCCACGTAGCCGCTCAGGCTCCCGTCCGCCTCCGTCAGCTGGAGGAGCAGGTCGAACTTGGCGGTCCGGGTGTCCACCTCCATCGCGTTCAACTTCAGGCCCTGCACGGCCACCGGGCCTCGCGGCGCGTTCTGCAGCGCGAACATCACCTGGAAGAACGGCGTGCGCCCCGAGTCGCGCTCCGGCTGGAGTGCCTCCACCAGCCGCTCGAAGGGCAGGTCCTGGTGGTCCGTCGCGCCCACCATGGTCTCGCGCAGCTGACGCACCAGTCCCTGGAACGTCAGCTCCGGCGTGAAGCGCGCGCGCAGCACCAGCGTGTTGACGAACATGCCGATGAGGCCTTCGAGCTCCGAGCGGGTCCGGCCCGCCATGGGAGAGCCCACGCTCACGTCGTCCTGCCCGGAGTAGCGCGACAGCAGCGACTGCCACCCGGCCAGCAGCACCATGAACAGCGTGGCGCCCTCCTGCTGCGCCAGCGTCCGGAGCGCGTCCGTCATTTCACGCGGCCACTGGATGGGCGTGCGCGCGCCCCGGAAGCCGCGCGCCGCGGGCCGGGGCTTGTCCGTCGTCAGCTCCAGCGCGGGCGGCGCGCCCGACAGCTGCTCGCGCCAGTACGCCAGCTGCCGCTCCAGCGCTGGGCCCTGCAACGTCTCCCGCTGCCAGGCCGCGTAGTCCGCGTACTGCACGGCCAGCTCCGGCAGTGGGGACGGCTGCCCCTGCAGGAACATGGCGTAGAGCACCGCCACCTCGCGCACGAGCACGCCCAGCGACCACCCGTCCGACACGATGTGGTGCATCACCACCAGCATCAGGTGGTCCGCGTCTCCCAGCTCCACCAGCAGCGCGCGCATCAGCGGGCCCGTGGCGAGGTCGAAGGGACGCAGCGCGCCCTCCCGCACCCGGCGCCAGGCCTCCGCTTCGCGCGCCTCCGCCGCGAGCCCGCTCACGTCCGCGCGCTCCAGCTCCAGCACGGGCGCGTCCGCGAAGTGCTGCACCGGCCCGCTCTCCCCGCCCTGGAAGGTCGTGCGCAGCGCTTCGTGCCGCCGCACCACCTCGCGCAGCGAGCGCTCCAGCACCGCCACGTCCAGCGCGCCCTCCAGCCGCACCGCCACGGGCACGTTGTAGAGCGGGCTGCCCGGCGCCAGCTGATCCATGAACCACAGCCGCTGCTGCGCGAAGGACAGCTCCGCCGGCTGGGATTTGTCCCTCAGCGGGAAGGCCGCGCGCGCGGGAGCGCCCCCCGCCTGCTTCTGCGCGGCCATCTTCTTGAGCAGCTCCGCGCGCTTCTCCGGAGACAGATTCGCGATCCGCTTCGACACATCACCGCTGCTGCTCATCGCTTTGACTCCGGACTCAGGACGCGACAGGGCCCGGAGGGACGCCCGGACAACGGACGCGAGGCCCTCGGGAGGGGTGCCGCCGAATGTCGATCACGCGTGGCCTGCTGCCCGGCGTGCGAGCAGCATGGGGGTGGCCTTGAAACCTGCGGACGACACTATTCCGTCAAACCCCGACCTGCCATGCGTTCCATGACGCCAGGGTTGCCTGCTCTCCAGCAGGGCTGGAATCTGAAGCTCAGTGACCCGCGGAGCCGGGCGGCTCGACGCGCTCCACCTGCTTCTGCACGGCCGCATCCGACGCCACGTCCGCGCCCAGTTGCAGGTACGTGAGCAGATACGTGCGCCCTGTCGCCGGGCCCTGCGCCTCCGCCGTGCGGGCCAGGGCGTCGCGCCGCGCTTCGAAGGAGGTCAGCGTCTCCTGGAGCGAGCGGCGCGTGTCCTCGTTCTTCTCCGTCTTCAGGCGCTCCTGGACCCGCGTGATGTTCGCCTCCACCATGCGCTGGCTGTCGCGGGCGCGGTTCGCCTCGGACAGGTCCGCGAAGGGACCGGTGCCCTCCACGGACAGCTCCAGCTTCGCGACCTGGCGGCCGCGCTCACCGGGCGGCACCAGCGTGGACACGCCCTGGCGCTGCGCCATGCCCACGCCCCGGCCGTCGTGCGACTGCACCACGAAGTCCACGCCCTCCGCGCCCTGGGCCAGCTTCACGGCCTCCACGTAGGGCACCGCCGCCAGCAGCACCACCAGCGACACCTGCTCCTTCTGGCGCAGGCGCTTGACCTCCGCGCTCACCGCCGGGCCCACCGGCAGGCCCCGGATGCCCTGGGGCAGCACGGCGGCGCCATCCCCGGACGCCGGGGACACACCCATGATGCCCACCTTCAGCCCGCCCACCATCGTCACCACCGACGCGGGGAAGAGCGGCTGCCCCTTCGCGTCCACGAGGTTCGCGGACAGCAGCTTCAGCTTCGCGCCCTTCGTCTTCTTCTTCAGGAAGTCCACGCCCAGCACGAGGTCGCGCTGGCCCACGGCCATGGCCGTGTAGCCCTGCGCCTCCAGCTGCTCCAGGACGAGCTCCGCGCGAGGCTTCGCCGAAGAGTCCTGGCCATCCGCCAGGGTCTTGAAGAGCGCGTTGCCAGCGTCCAGTGCGAGCACCGGCACGCCCTTCGCGCGCTCCTGCGTCAGGACCGTCTTTCGTCTGGCCAGACCGCCAGACGGGTTGTGGCGTCAACCACAGGGGGCGACTTCGCCCCCGTTGTCTCCGGTGAAGAGCAGCACGAGCTTCTTGGGCGCGGCCCCCGCGATGAGCGGCAGCAGCAGGAGCAGCGCCAGGGCGGCGAGCTTCGGAGCGCGCAGGGCCATCACTTCTTCGCCTTCTTCGGCGCGGGGGCAGGGGCGGCCTTCTTGTCCAGTTCCGCCAGCTTCGTCTTCGCCGTCTTGGCCGCGTCCGACTTGGGGTAGCTCTTCACCAGCTCCTCCAGCGCCAGCTTCGACTCCTCCTTCATCTTCAGCTTCTGGAAGCAGTCGGAGGAGCGCAGGTAGGCCTCGGGCGCGGACGCCGTCTTCGCGTGGTCCTGCACCACCTTGCCGTACTCGAAGAGGGCCTCGCGGCACTTGGACTCGGTGAAGTACGTCTCGCCCAGGCCGAAGTGCGCCTCGCCCACGAGCGCGTCCTTGGGCCACTTCTTCACGAACTCGTTGTAGAGCTGGCGCGCGACCAGCGTGTCTCCGGCCTTCGCCTTGTCCTGCGCCAGCGCGATGAAGTCCTTCGCGGTCGTGGGGCGCTGGAGCTCCTCGGCCTTCTTCCTGGCCTCGGCCTCCTTCACCGCCTCCGCGCCCTGGAGCGCCAGCAGCCGCTGGTTGGTCTCCTCCGTGCTCTTGCCGAGCGCGGCCTCCAGCTCACCAATCTTGTAGAGGTAGGTCTCCACCTGGCCGCGAAGCTGCGCCAGGTCCTCCACCGTCTTCTGGAACTGCACGCCGATGTCCGCGTCCTTGCGGCGCGCGGCGGTGTCCAGGCTCTGCAGGGCCTGGGTCACCTGGGCGATCTTCTCATCCAGCTTCGGCTGGGTGACGGCGAGCTGGTCGCGCGCCTCCTTCAGCTCCGCGGCCAGTTTCGCGTTGTCCGCGCCCAGCCGGTCCACCTTGGCTTCGAGGGCACGGCCGCGGTCGGCGGGGTAGAAACAGCCGGGAGCTGCGGCGGTCAACAGGGCGAAGAGCACGAGCCTGCGCATGGGCCGGGCATCCTAGGTCCAAAGTGCCCCGCGCGCCGCTTCTGTTTGCATCAGGCCCGGCCGCCCCCCTGCCCTTCAGCGCGCCGCGTCCGCCTCCAGCCGCTCCACGGCCCGGGCGCAGGCCACCCGGAGCCGGGGCGGGTTGAGGAAGAAGGGCACCGGCCGCGCCCGCCCCGAGTCCACCGCCCTGAGGGCCCGCCGGTACGCCTCCAGGGCCGCGCCGGGCTGACCGCACTGCTCCAGGAGCAGCCCCAACAGGTAGCGCGCGGCGACGTGGTCCGGATCCAGGTCCAGGCACCGGCGCAGGTCGCGCTCGGACTGCTCATCCGGGACGCCCGTGGAGGCGCCGTCCAGCACGCACGAGAAGAGCCAGTCCGCCTGCGCCATCGCGGCCTCGTCTGGAACCGGGGGCGGGGCTGGCTCCGGCTTCGGCGTGGCGATGGCCGCGAACCGTCCGGAGTCCCGCTTCGGCCGGGCCGGCTCCACGGGCGTGGCGTCCTCGCGCACGTAGAAGAACGCGTGCTCGCTGGGCAGGAGCCGCAGCTCCGGAGGGACCTGGAGCAGGGGCTCCGCGGCGGACAGCACCAGCACGCCGCCGGGCGCGAGCCGCCCGGTCAGGTCTCGCACCGTGCGCTGGAAGGCGTCCGGCGTGAAGTAGATGAGGACGTTGCGGCAGAAGATGATGTCGAAGCCGCCGCCCCCGGAGGCCTCCGGGTAGGGGGCCTCCATCAGGTTGTGGCGCCGGAACTCCGCCTGCGCGCGCAGCGACGCCACCAGCGCGTGGCGCCGGCCCTTCGGCTCGAAGTAGCGCGCGCGGGCGGCCTCCGGCACGCGCCGGAGCGCATCCGCCGGGAAGCTCTGCTCGCGCGCCCGGGTGAGGACCTGTTCGGAGATGTCCGTGCCCAGCACGCGGCTGGCGGGGTCCGCGCCCTCCTGCGCCATCAGGAGCAGCAACGTGGCGACCTCCTCCCCCGCCGCGCAGCCCGCGCTCCACACGCGCAGCGGCGTCCTCGAGCGCTGCACGCGGGGCGACAGCACGTGCTCGCGGAAGGCGGACAGCTGCACCTCGTCCCGGAACAGCTCCGACGTGTGCACCGCCACCGCGTCCACCAGCCGCGCCAGGTCCGCCGCGCCCGCCGGGGTGCGCAGGTGCGCCACCAGCCGCGTCGCGTTCCCGCCGTGCCCCAGCGCGTCCAGCCGCGCGTCCAGCCGCCGCCGCTGGGCCCCGCTCAGCGCCATGCCCGTATGCGCCTGGAGCCAGGCGTGGACGGGAGTCCAGCGCTCGGAGGAGGACGTCATGGCGAGCGAAGGTCAGCGGCTGGCGGCCAGCGACTCTCCGCGCGCCAGCCGCGCCAGGGTGGCCGCGACGTCATCGCCGTGGATGAGGTGGTCCACCGCCTTGCGCTCCACCGCGGCGCCCGGCATGCCGAAGACGACGCAGGACTCCTCGTTCTGCGCCAGCGCCAGCCCGCCGGACTGCTTGATGGCCAGCAGCCCGTCCGCCCCGTCCGCGCCCATGCCGGTGAGCACCACGCCCACCGCGCGCCGGCCGTAGGTCTTGGCCACGCTCTCCAGCAGCACCGTGCCGCTGGGCATGTGGCCATCGCGCTCCACGCCGGGCTTGAGCGCCACGCGGCCGCGCACGGGCACCACCAGGTGCTGGTCCGGCGGCGCCACCAGCACCAGCCCCGGCGTCAGCGTGTCGCCGTCCATGGCCAGGCGCACCTTCAGCTTGCTCGCGTTGGCGAGCCAGCTGGCCAGCGATTCGGAGAAGGCGGCGTTGATGTGCTGGACGATGACGATGGGGGCCGGGAAGTCCGCCGGCAGCTCCGACAGCATCCGGTAGAGCACCTGCGGGCCGCCCGTGCTGGCGGCCACCGCGACGATGCCCATGGAGGTTGGGGGCAGCGCCGGCACGGGCGTGTGCGGCGTCCCCGGCGCGCCGCGCTTCTGGCCGCGCACGTGGCGGATGACGCGCACGGAGGAGATGAGCTTCACCTCCTTGGTGAGGTTCCACGCCTCCGGCACCGCGTCGATGGCGGGCTTGATTTGCAGCGCCAGCGCGCCCAGCTCCAGCGCGCGGTACGTCAGCGCGGGGGCCTGCGAGCGCGGGTCTCCCGTCAGCACCAGGATGGGCGTGGGGCACTCGGCCATGATGTGCTCCACGGCCGTGAGCCCGTCCATGACGGGCATGTCCACGTCCATGGTGATGACGTGGGGGCGCAGCTCCTTCGTGAGGGCGACGGCCTCCTGGCCGTTCGCGGCGGTGCCGATGACCTGGATGTCCGGGTCGTCGCTCAACGCCGCGCTGATGAGCTGACGGCAGATGACCGAGTCATCCACCACCAGCACCGTCACTTTCTTGCCCATGTCCGTTCAATACCCCGTACGCGCCGCGGGAGTATAGCAATGCGAAGGGCCCGGGCGTCTGCCGGCCGCTCCAGGCTGTTCAGGCCAGGAGCCGCCCCACGACGTCCACCAGATCCTGCCGGACGAGGTCGCCCTTGGTGATGTAGCCGTCCGCCCCGGCCGCCAGCCCACGCGCCCGGTCCAGCTCCCCTCCCCGGGTGGTGAGGATGACGACGGGCAGGCCTTTCCGGGCCGGGTCGGTCTTCAGGTGCCGGGTGAGCTCCACGCCGTCCATCTCCGGCATCTCCAGGTCGGTGACGACCAGCTCCACCGGGGGCCCTTCCTGCCCCAGCTGCTCCAGCGCCGAGGGGCCGTCCGCCGCCCGGAGGGTGTCGTACCCCACCGCCTCCAGCAGGTTGGCCACCAGCTCGCGGGTGAGGGGCGAGTCGTCCACCACGAGGATCCGCCGCCGGCGTGGCGCGGGCGTCCGCACCGGCGGCCGGGCGAGCTTCAGGGGCGCGGTGCCGTGCACGCCCGCCGCCAGCGCGGCCGCGGACAGCACCATGGCCAGCCGGCCGTCCGCGAGCGAGGTGGCCCCGGTGAGGTGCGTGAAGCGCGAGAGGATGCCCTTCAGGGGAAGGATGGCCTGGACGCGCTCCTCCAGGACGCGGTCCACCGCCAGTGCGGCCTCCATGCCCTGGCCCTTCACCACCAGCACCAGCTCGCCTTCCCTGGCCGGGCGCTCGGAGCCATGGCCCAGGAGGGACGCGAGCGAGGCGAAGGGCAGCACGCGGCCCTCCATCCGGAGGGTGGGACGTCCGGCGACCTCACCCACCTCGGAGGCGTCCACCTTGAGGGCGCGGGAGACGTGGACGGCGCTCAGGGCGAGCGTCTCGCCGGAGATCTGGACGAAGAGCAGGGGCGCGACGGTGAGGGACACCGGGACGCGCAGGGTGAAGATGGTGCCCCAGCCGGGCGCGGACTCCACGCCCACGTCGCCGCCCAGGGCCTGGAGGGACGTACGCACCGCATCCAGCCCGACACCCCGACCTGACAGGTCGGTGACCACCTCGCGCGAGGTGAAGCCGGGCAGGAAGACGAGCTCGCGCGCGGCGGCGTCGGACAGGGCGTTGGCGGCGGGCTCGTCCAGCACGCCCCGGCGCACGGCCACGCGCCGCAGGAGCGCCGGGTCCATGCCCGCGCCGTCGTCCTCCACGCGCAGGATGATGCGGCTGCCCTCGCGGGCGGCGCGCAGGGTGAGGCAGCCCCGGGGGTGCTTGCCGGAGGCGACGCGGTCCACGCGCGTCTCCAGGCCGTGGTCCAGCGCGTTGCGGACCAGGTGCATGAGCGGTTCGCGCAGGGCTTCCACGACGGAGCGGTCCGCGCGGGTGTCCTCGCCGTCCACGACGAGCTCCACCTCCTTGCCCAGGTCCCGCGCCAGGTCGCGGACCATGCGGGGGTAGGGTTCGAAGAGGACGGAGAGGGGCAGCATCCGCAGGCCCTGGATCTCCTCCGACACCTGATCCAGGTCGCGCAGCTCCGCGTTGGCGAGCAGCTTGGCCTCGCGGTGCAGGGTGGCGGCCAGCTCCTTGGCGCGGCCCAGGCGCTCGGCGAGCGCGACGCCCGCGGGGCCCAGGTTCTCGGCGGCGCGGGCCAGCTCGCTCAGCTCGCGCACGAGCTCCAGGCGGCGCGCGGTGGCCAGCTCGCGGCGGCGGGCCACCTGGCCCAGGTTGGTGACCGCGCTGGTGAGCATGTCCAGGCTGGCCACGCCGATGCGCACGGCCGTGTCCATGCGGACGTCACCGGTGCGCACCGTGCCGGTCGCGTGCTTCGACGTAGCGGCCGGACGCGAGCGCGCGGCGGGGGACACCGAGGGGTTCGTCGGGCTTCCGGCGGCGCTGCCCGGATGCGTCCCCGTACCAGCGGGAGCAGCCGCAACGAGGTGCGAATGGCCCGAGCCTCCCGGGTGCGGACCGTGCGAGCCCGGCGCGGCTCCGCCCGGTCCAGCGCCGTGGCTTGGATGAACCGGCTGGCCAGTTCCGCTCGGACTGCCTGAAACAGGCGCCTCGCCATGCGGTCCCGTCGCGCCTCCAGAGGGCTCCGGCCGGAGCGCCGCCGCGAGGAGCTGCGATGCGGCGGCCGGCGGTGCTCCCCAGTGCGCGGGGACCACCACGGCCGCGGAGGGCTCCCGACGCTCCGCCACGAGGAGGGGCGAGGCCCCCTCCCCCTTCGCCGGCCGGCCTCCCTCCTCTGGACGGGCAGCGCCCGCCGGCCGCGCGGACTCCACCAGCACCTGCTGCCGCAGCGTCGCCACCAGCGTCTCCACCGCCAGCAGCGGCTCTCCCGCCTGGAGCGCGCCCGACAGCGCGAGCACCGTGTCCGCAGTCGCCAACAGCGCGTCGGTGGACTCCGATGACAGCCGGTAGCGCTGGGGCTCCGCGCACCGGACCAGCTCCTCCATCTCGTGCGCGAGCGTGTTGATTTCGCCAAAGCCCATCATCCGGGCCTCGCCCTTGAGCCCGTGCAGCTCACGCAGGACGCGCTGCCCGGCCTCCAGGTTGCCCCCGGACTCCAGCTCCATCAGGGCGCGGTTGATGCGCTCCAGGCGGACCGTGACCAGGTCCCGGAACTGCTTGAGGAGCCGTTCGCTGGGGTTCACCCGCCGCCCCCCTTGCGCAGGGTCGCCTGGTGGATCTGGAAGCGCTCCACCACGCCACGCAGGTCCTGCGCCAATCCCAACAGGTCCCCGTTCGCCGCGCCCACCTGCTTCGTCGCGTTGAGGCTCTGCTGGGTGATGCGCAGGATGTCCGCCATCGTCTCCGCGAGCTGATCCGTGCCCGCCTGCTGCTGCTGCGTGGACCGGGAGATGATCCGCACCGCGTCCGACGTCTGCCCCGCCAGGTTGACGATCTGCCCGAGCGACTGGGACACCTGCTCCGCCAGGGCCGTCCCCGACTCCACCGCGCGCACGCCGCCGCCCGTCACCGTCACCGCCGCGGCGGAGGCCTCGCGCACCTCCTCGATGAGCCCTTCAATCTCCTTCGTGGACTCCAGCACGTTCTCCGCCAGCCGGCGCATCTCCGCCGCCACCAGCGAGAAGCCCCGCCCCACCTCACCGGCCTTCGTGCCCTCCAGCTCCGCGTTGAGCGCCAGCAGGTCGGACTTGTCCGCGACGCCGTTGATGAACTCGACGATCTTGCCAATCTGCTGCACGCGCTTGTCCAGCCGCACCACCGCCGAGCCGATGGCCTGGTTGTCCTGACGCATCCGCGCCATGGCCTCCAGGAAGGACTCCGCGCTGCGCTGTCCGCCCTGGGCCGCCGCCAGCGTGCGCTGGGCGATCTCCGCCACCGAGCTCGCGTTCTCGGCGATCTGCTTCGCCGAGCGCGCCAGCTCCTCCGTGGTGGCGCTCGTCTCATCCAGGCTGCTGGCCTGCTCCGCCGCGCCCTCCTCGTAGCGCCCGGACGTGCTGAGAATCTCCTCCGTGGTGGCCGAGATTTGAGCGCCCGCGCGCTGCAACTCCGCGAGCACGTCCGCCAGGTGCGTGCGCATCGTGGTGAAGGCCGCGGACACCGCCCACACCTCGTCCTCCGCGGGCACCAGCCGGGGGCTGGCCAGGTCCCCCGCGGCGATGCGGCGCGCCTCGCCGGACAGCTCCCGCATGGGCCGCCCCAGCAGCGTGCCGCCCAGGTACGCCGTGGCCAGCGCCAGGCCGAACACCACGACGCACAACAGCGCGCTGGACGTGAACGCGTCCATCAACACGCCCCGCGCGTCCGGGCTGCCCGTCTGCAACCGGTGGAAGAACCCGTTCATCAGCGCGGTGACGACCTGCGCGCACATCACCGCGGGCGTGATGACGCAGATGGCGGTGAAGGCCACCAGCCGCGCGCGGATGCGCGAGCGCCGGGGCAGCGCGGCGATGACCTGCGCGTGCGTCAGCCCCTGCTCCGCCACCCACAGCACGCCCCGCCGCGCCCGCAGCGTGACCAGCCCGTACACGAGCAGCGACGTGAGCGGGCCGAACAGCGCGCCCAGCCCGGCGATCCTCAGGGTCAGCTCCACCGGCTGGCCCATCACCGACCCCAGCGCCGCCGCCACCACGCCCGTCGTCAGCGCCCACAACCCCAGCGAGCGGAAGAACGCCTCGCCCGGCGCGCGCGACACCTCGCCCACCGCCGCCGCCAGGTGCTCGGGCGTGGGCGGCAACACGCCGCGCTCCAGGGCCCGCAGCCGGGGGAAGCGGCGCAGCGACACGCCCACGCCCAGGAGCATGTGCAGCGCGCTCACGCCCACCACCAGGGTGACGAGCCGGCCCAGCGGCAGCTCCTGCTCACCGCTCACCACGAGCGACGCGAAGTGCAGCCCCAGCGTGGAGCCCACCAGGTTCGCCAGCGGCACGGGGAACATCAGCTGCTGGCTGAAGGAGGCCCGCTGGGAGCCCGGGTGCGGAGCGAAGGCCATGTCACGCCCCTCCCGTCGCGCCAGGCGTGCCGGTGCCGTCCCCGCCGGGGGGAGCCTCCACGTGGAAGCGCTGCACCACGTGCTGCAGGTCCGCCGCCAGGGTGGACAGGTCCGCGTTGGCCGCCACCATCTGCTTGGTGGCCGCGGCGTTCTGCTCCGTGACGCGCAGGATGTCCCCCATGGCCGCCGCCAGCTGATCCGTGCCCGTCTGCTGCTGCAGCGTCGCCAGGGAGATGCTGCGCACCGCGTGCGACGTCTGCCGCGCCAGCTCCAGGATGAGGCTCAGGCTGTCGTCCACCTGCGCCGCCAAGAGCGTGCCCTGGTCCGTCGTCTTCAGGCCCGCCTCCGTGGCCATCACCGCGCCGTTCGTCGCGTCGCGGATCTCCCCGATGAGGCCTTCAATCTCCTTCGTGGAGCGGATGACGTTCTCCGCCAGCCGCCGCATCTCCGCCGCCACCAGCGAGAAGCCCCGCCCCACCTCGCCCGCCTTGGTGCCCTCCAGCTCGGCATTGAGCGCCAGCAGGTCGGACTTGTCGGCGATCTCGTTGATGAACTCGACGACCTTGCCAATCTGCTGCACGCGCTTGTTGAGGCGCACCACCGCCTCCGCGATGGCCTCGTTGTCCTCCTTCATGCGCTGCATGGCGCCCAGGAAGGCGGTGGCGCCGCGCTGGCCGGACTGCGCCGCGCCGAAGGTCGTCTCCGCGATGGCGGACACGGACTCCGCGTTGTCGGCGATCTGTTGCGCGGACCGGGCCAGCTCCTCCGTGGTGGCGCTGGTGGCGTTGAGCGCCCCGGCCTGCTCGTCCGCGCCCACCTCCTGCTCCGTGCTGGTGGCCACCAGCTGCTCGGTGGTGGAGGAGATTTGAATGCCCGCCCGCTTGAGCTGCGACAGCGCCTGCACCAGCTGCACCTGCATCTGGGTGAAGGCCGCGGAGGTGGCCCACACCTCGTCCTCGGCGTGGATGACGCGCGGGGGCCGCACCTCACCGCGCGCGATGCGCGTCGCGTCCTCGGTGATGGCGCGCAGGGGCTCCGAAAGCGCCGTGCCCGCGAGCGCCGCGGTGCCAAGAATCAACAGCGTGACGAGCCCCGCGATGAGCCCCAGGGGCGGCCCCCCGCCCTCGCGCACGCGCTCCATCACCGCCGCGCGCTCCTGGGGCGTGGTGGCCTGGGTCCACGCGTCCACCACCGTGGCGGTGCGCGAGAAGGCCACGTCCAGGATGAAGAGCGACGGGCTCAACACCGCGATGGCGGTGAACATCACCAGCCGGCGGCGGATGTGCATGCGCCGGGGCGGCAGCGCGGCCAGCACCTCCAGCGGAGACGGCCCCAGCGACACCAGCCGGTCCAGCGTGGCCCGCGAGCGGCGCACCACCATCAGGTACACGAGCATGGCGCTCAGCGGACCAATGGACATCCCCAGCGCCGTCAGCCGCAGCGACTCCGTCCACGGCACGCCCGCCAGCCACGGGAAGGTCAGCGCCACCGTCAGCGTGCCACCCAGCCAGCCCTGCATCACGAACCAGAAGCTGCGGCCGGGGATGGCCGCCACCTCCTGGACCGCCACCAGCAGGTGCTCCGACGTGGCGGGCAGCCGGCCGTCCCCCAGCGCGAAGAGCGTGCGCAGCGCCCGCGCGTCGCGCGCGAACCCCACGCTGATGAAGAGCACCAGCGCGGTCAGCATCAGCCACGTCAGCGGCGTGCGCCCGGCCTCCGGAATCGTGTGCGACAGGTGGACGTGGAGGAACGCGACCCCCACGCCCAGACAGCTGCCCGGGATGCGGGGGCGCGTCGTCCAGCGGCCCAACGCGCGCAGCTCCGGCGGCGCCATCATGGGCCCACCCCGTCCAGGCCGCGCAGGTAGTGCTGGAAGGCCTCCAGCCGCAACAGCGGCCAGAGCACGCCGCGAGTGATGACGAAGCCCCGCAGGCTGCCCCCGGACGCGCCCGCCACCAGCGGCGAGGGCGGCAGCACGGACAGCACCTCCGAGTCGATCTCCAGCCCGTCCACGCCCACCGTTTCCCCGGTGGACGTCACCAGCACGCGCTGGGCGCCGCCGTCACCCTGGAAGGCCCGGTGGGCGGACACGGTGCCCGTGTCGGGCGCGGCGATGGAGGCCACCTCGCCCGCCTCGAAGGCGATGCGGTGCGGCCCCACGTGGCACAGGAGCGTCCCCTCGACCCGGCCCGCGGCAGGCATGGGCCTCAGCCGCCCTGGCTCAGGTGGTCGAAGAGGCCTTCCGGGTCGATGACGGCCACGTCGCGCGAGCCGCTCTTCACGGGGCCGCGCAGGTGGACGTGCACGCCCGAGGGGCCCAGGGGCTCCAGCGGTCCCATCAGCGCGGACACGCCGGCGACGCTGCTGGCCGTGAGCGCCAGCGTCCCTCGGGACAGGCGCACCAGGACGGCGCGGCGGGACCCGGCGGACACCCCGCCCACCAGCAGGCTCATGTCCACGACGGGGATGACTTCACCCCGGTGCGCGAACACACCCAGCAGGTGGGGCGGGGAACCCGGTACCCGCGTCAGCTCGGGGAAGGTGACGACCTCCGCCGCGGCTTCCGCGGGCACCGCGTACCAACTGCTTCCACACGCGAAGACAAGGTAGGACTGACGCGTTTCCGACTCTAGGGCGGCCATTCGCGCCAGAGCCTACCCCAGAACTAGCGCTGGAACTCCACGCGGCGGTTCTCCGCCCAGCCCTCTTCGGTGCCCGCGCTGGACACCGGGCGGGTCTCACCATAGCCCACCGTGGTCAGCCGGTTGGACGGCACGCCCAGGTCGACCAGGTAGCGCTTCACGGCCGCGGCGCGGCGGTTGGACAGCTGGAGGTTGTACTCCTCCGTGCCGCGCTCGTCCGCGTGGCCGCCCAGGGTGATCTTGCCCTGGCTGGCCTTGATGCAGGCCGCCAGCTCACCCAGGCGCCCCTGCGCGCTGGAGTCCAGGGTGGACTCGTTGAAGCCGAAGCGCACCGGCGAGTAGTCGCACTTGGAGCTGGCGTCCGCCGTCACGCACTTGCCGGACTGGCACTCCTGGCCCTCACCGCAGTCGGTGCTGGCGGAGCAGGTGTCCTTGGGGGCCTGGCAGCGGCCGGCCTGGCACTTGCCACCGTTGCACGCGGAGTCGTCCTTGCACTGGGCCTCGGCGCACTTGCCGGCCTCGCAGATGCGGCCGGAGCCACAGGCCGCGTCCGTGGTGCACTCCGGCGGCTTGGGGGCGCACTTGTTGGCCTGGCAGGTGAAGCCCTCGCGGCAGTTCGCGTCCGTCGCGCACTCCTGGCACTGGCCCTGGACGCAGACCTCGCCCTTCTCCTGGCACTGCTCGTCGTTGTTGCATTTGGGGTAGGTGGGCGGGCACCCGGTCATCACGGCCACGGCGAGGGCCAACCCGGCCCAAAGCGAAATCCGGCGCATCATTCCTCCGACAGCAACCACGGGAAAAGAGAGGCCCACAGGGGGCGGGCCAAGGCTGTCGCGTCTAGTCGGACCCGCCGGGGAGAGTCAAAAGATTTGTCTTTTCCCCATCCCTTCGGGCAGCACGAGACCCTTGAAGCCCCGATTATTTCCGTGAGAGTGTGAGCGGTTTGCCCATGCCCGCCGCGGTCCTCATCGTTGACGACGAAAAGAACATCCTCCTCACCCTGAGCCAGTCGCTGCAGCTGGCCGGCTACCGCACCGAGCTGGCCAGCAGCGGGCAGGTGGCGCTGGACGTGGTGAGCGCGCGGCCGGTGGATGCCGTCCTGATGGACGTGAAGATGCCGGACATGGACGGCCTCACGGTGCTGGCGCGGCTCACGGCGCTCAAGCCGGACCTGCCCGTCATCATGATGTCGGGGCACGGCACCATCGACACGGCGGTGAAGGCGACGCAGCTGGGGGCGCGCGACTTCCTGGAGAAGCCGCTGGCGCGGGACAGGCTGCTGGTGGCGCTGCGCAACGCCCTCAAGCACCAGGCGGCGATGGAGGAGCTGCAGGAGCTGCGCGCGCAGCTGGGCCGCTTCGACATGGTGGGCGGCGGGCCGGCCATGCAGCGCATCTTCTCCCTCATCCAGCGAACAGCGCCCAGCGAGGGGCGCGTGCTGATTACCGGTGAGAACGGCACCGGCAAGGAGCTGATTGCCCGGGCGCTGCACCAGAACTCCAAGCGCAAGAGCGGGCCGTTCGTGAAGCTCAACTGCGCCGCGGTGCCGCACGACCTCATCGAGAGCGAGCTGTTCGGCCATGAGAAGGGCGCCTTCACCGGCGCGGTGAGCGTGCGGCGCGGCAAGTTCGAGCTGGCGCACGAGGGCACCCTCTTCCTGGACGAGATTGGCGACATGCCGGCCGCCATGCAGTCGAAGCTCTTGCGCGTGCTCCAGGAGGGAGAGCTGGAGCGCGTGGGCGGCGCGGAGACGCTGAAGGTGGACGTGCGCGTCATCGCCGCGACGAACAAGAATCTGGAGAAGGAGATCGCCGCGGGGCGCTTCCGCGAGGACCTCTACTACCGGATCAACGTCGTGCAGATTCACTCCCCGCCGCTGCGCGAGCGCCGCGAGGACCTGCCGGACCTCATCGACACGTTCCTGCGCGAGGCGTGCGCGAAGAACGGGCGGCGGCCGCTGGCGCTGTCGCCGGACGCGCTCGCGGTGATGAGCGCGTACGACTATCCGGGCAACGTGCGTGAGCTGCGCAACCTGGTGGAGCGGCTGGCCATCCTCTGTGAAGGCCCGGTCGTCTCGCGCACGGACGCGCTGGAGCTGCTCCCCCGGGGCCGTCCCCTGCCCCCGATGCCCGAGCCCACCGTGGGCGGCGATGCTCCGCCCGTCGCGGCCGTCACGCAGGCGGCGCCCGCCGTGGAGCCCGCTCCGTCGAACCCGGGTGGCTGGAGGCCGCGCGTGGATCAGACCTTCCGCGAGCAGGTGGAGGACGCGGAGCGGGAGATCATCCAGCGGGTGCTCGCCCACACGCATGACAACGTGACGGAGGCCGCGCGGATCCTCGACCTGGAGCGCGGGCACTTCTACAAGAAGATGAAGGCCCTGGGCCTGCGGCGCGGACAGTCCGAGTCGTAAGCGAGCGTTTGACGGCCGTGGGACGGGTCTGGTCTATTCGTCCCACGGGTGCCGAGGGGTGCCCGCCGCCCGGAAAGACGACGTCACCCTCGCTTCACCCGCTGTCGCCAGACCCCCGATGAAGTCCTTCCACGGTCCCCCAACGGGTGAGGGCCAGCACCGGAGGATTCGTCATGGGAACCGGCAGCACCCTCCCCGTCACGCTTCATGAATACAAGGTCCGCGCGTCCCTGCTGCTCAAGGACCTGGACTCGTCCGACGCCGCCCGCGCCACGCGCGCCGCGGAGCGGATGCGCACCCTGCCCTTCTTCGCGGCCCTGTCCCTGGGCGAGGTGCTGTCGCGCCGGGACACCGTGCAGCACAAGCACGGGCTCGCCGTCATCGCGCGCGAAGCAGGCCACGTCACCTGGACGGACCTGAAGCAGGCCCTGGAGTCCCGCCCGCCACGGCTGGACACGCGCGCCTTCTTCCAGAAGGGCCAGAGCCCGTTCCTCAACCGGTGGTTCTCCACCTACGAAGAGGCCGCCCGTTCGCTGGCGGCGCAGGGGGGCTTCCTCTTCCCCTTCCGCACGCAGTGCTTCATCTGCGAGGCCGACTTCCTCCAGTCGCTGGGCATCGACGCGCGCGACGCGGACTGGGCGCGGATGGGCCACGACTGGGTGCGCCCTCGCGACACGGCCGCGAAGGAGCGGCTGGAGGCGAAGCTCGTCTCGCTGGGCTTCGGGGGTCAGCATGACGGCGCCTGGTGATGACTCGCGGGCGTCCCGTTCCGAGCGCAAGCGCGCCTACAAGGAAGCGGAGGTGCCCATGGGCATCTACGCCATCCGCTGCCACGCCAACGGCAAGCTGTTCGTGGGCCACGCGCTCAACCTGACCGCGATGTTCAACCGCATCCGGTTCGAGTTCGCCCAGCGCATGCACCGCGTCCCCGCGCTGCAGGCGGACTGGGAGCGCTACGGCGAGGCGGCCTTCTCCTTCGAGGTGCTGGACAGGCTCAAGCCCCGCGAGGAGCCCGGCGGCCCGCCGCCCGCGGAGGAGCTGAAGGTGCTGGAGGAGATGTGGCTGGAGCGCCTGAAGCCCTATGGCGACGCCGGCTACAACGCGCCGCCTGCCCCCTGACACGCGGGGTTCAACCGACCTCCGCGCACAGGCGAACCGTCGTGCCGGGTGCCCCGGCGCGGCGGGACGTGCGAGAATGGCGGCCCTCCATGAGCACCAGCGCCGCCCCCATCCTCGGCATCGACTTCGGGACCACCAACACCGCGGCGGCCTTCTTCGACAAGGCGAACAAGCTGCGGGTGGTGCCCATCGCGGACAAGACCCTCACCCTGCCCTCCATCGCGTGGTTCCACGCGGGCGACAAGGCCATCGTCGGCCCGGCGGCGCGGCGGCAGATCATCGATGATCCGCGCCACACCATCTTCGGCGCCAAGCGCTTTTTGGGCCGCCGCTTCCAGTCCGAGTACGTGGCCCGCCACCGGGGCCGCTTCGCCTTCGAGCTGGTGGAGGGCCCGGACGGTTACACCGCCGTGGAGGTGTACGGGAAGGTGACGCCGCTCATCGACGTGGCGCACTTCATCCTCAAGCACCTCAACACGCTGGCCACGCACGCGGCCGGGACGCCGTTCAAGGAGTGCGTGCTCACCGTGCCCGCGCACGCCACCATCCGCCAGCGCGAGGCCATCCGCCGCGCCGCGGAGAAGGCGGGCCTGCGCGTGCGCGCCATCGTCAACGAGCCCACCGCCGCGGCGCTCTACTACGCCAACCTGCGCAACCCCGAGCAGACGGTGATGGTGTTCGACCTGGGCGGCGGCACCTTCGACGTCACGCTCATGTCCGTGCAGAACCGCGTGGTGAAGGTGCTGGCCACCGGCGGCGACGCGTTCCTGGGCGGCGCCAACTTCGACGAGGCCATCGTCGAGGCGCTGGTGGACGACTTCCAGAAGGAGCACGGCATCGACCTGCGCGGCAACAAGGTCGTCATGCAGCGCCTCGTCTTCGCCGCCGAGTCCGCGAAGATGGCGCTCTCCAGCGCGCCCTCCGTCCCCATCCGCATCCCCTGCATCACCCAGAAGGACGGCGCCTTCGTGGACTTCAACGTCACGCTCACGCGCGAGCGGATGGAGGCCATGGTGTTCCAGCTCATCGAGCGCACCGCCGCCGCGTGCGACGACGTGCTGGAGAAGGCGGGCATGAAGCCGGACGCCATCGACGAGCTGGTGATGGTGGGCGGCCAGACGCGCATGCCCGCCATCCGCAAGCGCCTGGCCCACTTCAAGAAGCTGTCGTCGGACAAGGAGGTCCACCCGGAGCTGGGCGTGGCCGTGGGCGCGGCCATCCTGGGGCGCAACCTGGCGCGCGGCATCAGCGGCCTGTCGGACGTGGTGCCCATGCCCATTGGCGCCATGGTGCCCGGCGGCGGCCAGCACGAGGTGCTCCCCGCCAACACGCCCGTGCCCGGCACGCGCTCCGTGGACCTGGACCTGCCCCCCTGGCCCGGCCCCGTGCCGGTGGCGCTGTTCGAAGCGTTGGACCGCACCACCGTGGAGCGCGAGCTGTTGGGCACCGTGCGCATCGAGCCGGACTGGCGCGTGGCCCACCCGGGCCCCACCACGCTGGAGCTGCGCATGGGGCCGGACTTCGCCCTCACCGCCAGCCTGGTCGCGAAGGACGGTCAGCGGCAGCCGCTGTCCATCACCGACCCGAACGCGCCCCAGCGGGCTTGAGCCGGCGTCACCCCGCGGCGCGGGAGATGACGATGCCCTTGAGCTGCTCCAGGAGCTGGCGGCTTTCGTCCAGCGCCTCCTGGCAGTGGGCGACGAGCGGCTCCAGCCCCTCCAGCACCCGGGCGTCCGCGCGCTGCTCGATGTCCCAGCACAGCGACTCCAGCGTGGCCGCGCCGAAGTAGGCCGCGTTGGACTTGAGCGTGTGGGCGGCCCTCGCCAGGGTCTCCAATTCGCCGCGCGCGAGCGCGTCCCGCGCGTCGTCCATCAGCCGGGGCATGCTCTCCAGCGCGGTGTCCACCAGCTCCGGGAGCATCCGCTCCACCTGGCCATCCAGCGACTGCCACAGCCGATCCAGCGCGCCTGACTCCAGCCCCCGGATGCGCGGGGCGCCCACGCGGGCGGACTCCGGGGCGCGGACGACGGGGGCGGCGCCGGGCTCGCGCGGCAGGCGCTCCCAGGCGCGGCGCAGCGCGGAGATGAGCTCCTCCACGCGGATGGGCTTGCTGAGGAAGTCATCCATGCCCGCGTCCAGGCACTCGCGCCGGTCCGCCGTCATCGCGTTGGCCGTCATGGCGATGACCCAGGGCTGCTCGCTGATGGGCACGTCCCTGCGCAGCTGGCGCGTCGCCTGGAGGCCGTCCAGCTCCGGCATCTGCACGTCCATCAGCACGACGTCGTAGCGCTTGCGCGCGATGAGGCTCAGCCCCTCGCGGCCGTTGTTCGCCGTATCCGCCGGGTAGCCCAGCCGATCCAGGACCAGCAGCGCCAGCTTCTGGTTGGTGGGGTTGTCCTCCACCAGCAGGATGCGCAGCGGCATCTGCTCGCCGGGGCGCGTGTTGAACACGGAGCGCTCGCGCGTGGCGGGCGCGGGCACCACCGGCATGGGCCGGGCGGCGATGAGGTCCTGGGCCAGGCACGTCATCAGCGCGTCGTGCAGCTGCGACGCCTTCACCGGCCGGGGCAGCACCGCCGTGAAGAGGCCGGGCGGCTGCGCGTCGCGCTGATCAAACGACGTGAGCAGCAGCAGGGGCAGCTCGCGCGCGTCGCGCTGCTGGCGGATGTGCCCCGCCAGCGTGGGGCCGTCCATCACCGGCATGCGGTGGTCCAGGATGGCCAGGTCGAAGCGGGCGCCGGACTCCAGCTTCGCCAGCGCCTCCGCGCCGGAGCCCACCTCCACGATGGCCATCCCCCACGCGGCCAGCTGGCGGCCCAGCAGCTTGCGGTTGATGGCGTTGTCGTCCACCACCAGCACGCGCCGGCCGTGCAGCTTCAGCGCGTCCGGGCGCAGGGCCTCGGCGCCGCGCGGGGCCTCGCGGGCCTGGAAGGTGAAGTGGAACGTGGCGCCCCGGCCCGGCACGCCCTCGCTCTCCATCCACAGCCGCCCGCCCATGGCCTCCACCAGCCGCTTGCTGATGGCCAGGCCCAGCCCCGTGCCGCCGTAGCGGCGCGACACGGATTCATCCAGCTGGTTGAAGGGCTGGAAGAGGCCCGCGCGCGCGGCCTCGGTGATGCCCAGGCCGGTGTCCTGCACCGCGAAGTGCAATTCGAAGAGGCCGCCCGGCGCCAGCGGCTGGCGAGGCGTGTCCACGGAGATGGACACCCCGCCGCGCTCGGTGAACTTCACCGCGTTGCCTACCAGGTTGAGCAGCACCTGCCGCAGCCGCGCGCCGTCGCCCACGACGCTGATGGGCGTCTCGTCCGTGACGTGGTAGCCCAGGTCCAGGGACTTCTCGCTCGCGCGCATGGCGAGCAGATCCAGCACGGACTCCACGCACTGACGCAGGTTGAAGGGCGTCTGCTCCAGCTCGACCCGGCCGGCTTCTATCTTGGAGAAGTCCAGCATGTCGTTGAGCAGCCCCAACAGCGCGTCGCCGCTCTGGCGGATGGTGGACGCGAAGTCGCGCTGCTCGGGCGTGAGCGCCGTGTCCATGAGCAGCCCCGCCATGCCGATGATGGCGTTCATCGGCGTGCGGATTTCGTGGCTCACGGTGGCCAGGAAGAGGCTCTTGGCCTGGTTGGCGTGCTCGGCGGCCTGGCGCGCCCGCTGGAGGTCGGTGACGTCGTGGTAGATGGCGATGAAGCCCATGGACTGGCCGGCCACCGTCACCGGCAGCGCGCGCAGCTCCACGTCCACCACCGTGCCGTCCTTGCGCACGCGCCGGGTGACGACGTGCACGCGGTCCTTGCTCAGCACCTCGCGCGACGTCTCCTCGGCCTGCGGACGGATGTCGTCCGCGTTGGCCACGAGCTTGAGGATGTTGCGGCCCAGCGCCTCCTGCGGCGTGTAGCCGAAGAGCCGCTCCGCGGCGGGGTTCCAGGACAGCACCTCGAAGGCCCGGCTGATGGTGACGATGGCCACCGGGCTGTGGCGCACCACCGCCTCGAAGAACTCCTTCTGCTGCCGGAGGATGGACTCGGCCGCCTGGGCCGCGTCCATGACCCGCACCAGGAGCATCCAGCCGCCGTCCTGCGGCACCGCCAGCACCCGCACCGGACGCACCGGGCCCAGGGGGACTTCCGTCTCCTCGGGGGTGGAAGAGACCTGGGGGGGCGTCCAGCCCGGCAGCACGCCGTGCACGTCCTGCCCCACCAGCAGGTCGCGGCGCCCCAGCAGCGCCTCCGCGGCACGGTTCACGGCCACGACCCGCAGGGTCGGGTCCAGCACGAGCACGCCGTCACGCGTGTGCTCGAACAGGGCCGGAATCATGCTGGGTGGCAGTTCGGGCAAACTTCCCCCTCCGTTCAAGAACTGTAGGTCAGTCGAGGCGCCAGTTCCATGTCATCCACGGAAAACCGTGGAGGTGGGCAGGCGCGCGCCCTTCCCCGGAGCTCCGGGGACGGCGATTCAGGGGGTTGGAATGCCTGCCTGGCCACGGAGCCGGGCGGGATGTTTCGCTTCGGGTTCATACAAAGGCTGGACGTCACGAGCAGCGAGTCCCGCGAGGCAGGCCATGGCGCTGAATCCTAGGGGGCTTTTCCCGGAGCACCCAGGAAGTGTCCCGGGCCGCCGCGCCACTGTTTCAGGGCAGACGGCCGGGCGACCCGCTGCCCCGTGGGCCGGGGTGGAAACCGCCCGCCCGGAATCAATGGTCGGCCCTGGTCAGTGCGGCGTTCGGGCGACCTAGCTTTCCTTTGAACACACGGAAGAGAGAGCCGTGCCCGACGCGACGCCCCCCCCCTTGATCCTCCTCATCGATGATGAACCGGAGCTGGAAGTGATGGCCCGGTACCTCGAGCTCGAAGGCTACTCCGTGGTGACGGCGACCAATGGCGAGGAGGGGCTGATGGCCCTGGCCTCGTGCCGCAAGCCCTGCATCGTGCTGCTGGATTTGATGATGCCGGTGATGGACGGCTACGGCTTCCTGAGACGGCTGCACGACGACGCGGCGCTGTGCGGGCTCCCCGTCTTCGTGCTCACCGCCAGCTTCCAGACGGAGCGGATGGACGGCGTCGTCGCGACGCTCCGCAAGCCCCTGCACATGGAGGTCCTGAAGGAGGCGGTCGCGCCCTACTGTCCGCCTCCCGGCGAGGAGAACCCCACGGCGGGCTGAAGCTCAGGCCGCGACGCGGGCCACGCACTCCGGACTGTCGTTGGCGGGTGAGTTCACCCCGCGCGCCACCTCGTAGACGTCCAGCGGCGCTTCCGGCGCGGGGACGAGCAGCGGCAGGAGCACGGACGCCTCCTGGGGTTCCGGGCGCAGCCACACCGACTGGCCTTCCGGCGACAGGATGACGGGCATCCGGTCATGGATGGGCGCCATCAGCGCGTTGGGGCCGGTGGTGATGATGGTGCAGGTGCGCAGCACCTCGCCCGTGTCCGGCGCCGTCCACTCCTCCCACAGGCCCGCGAGCGCCAGCGGCTTCCCCTCGCGGTGGTGGAAGAAGTACGGCGTCTTGGGCTTCGTGGACTGCTTCCACTCGTACCAGCCGTCCACCACCACCAGGCACCGCCTGCGCTTCAGCGCCGAGCGGAAGCTGGGCTTCTCCGCCACGGTCTCCCCGCGCGCGTTGATGAGCTTGTTGCCGATGGACGCGTCCTTCGCCCAGGACGGGATGAGCCCCCAGCGGAACACGTCCAGCAGCCGCGCGCCGTCATTGGGCACCACGGGCAAGAGCTGCGTGGGACAGAGGTTGAAGCGCTCGCGCTCCAGCGTCGCGCGCGCGCCCGCGAGCTCCAGCTCGGCGACGAGCTGCGCGGGGGAGGTCCGGACGGTGACTCGGCCACACATGGGGTTGAAGCGTAGCGCCCGGAGGCCTGCGCCGCACGTTCCGGACGCCCGGCGGGTCAGGAAGGGAGCTGGATGCCGGACAGCCGCTGGTACAGCTCCACCGCGCGGCTGTCCGACAGGCCGGTGATGTAGTCCGTCACGCACAACAGCCGCTGGTACGGCGTGAGCCGCTGGATGGCCTCGTCGCGCCGGGGCGGCTTCTGCGCCGCTTCATCCGCCGCCGCGAACTCCGGGCGCTGGAAGCACTCCAGGGGCAACAGCTGCCGCAGCTTCCGCTCCTCCGCGTTGGGGGACTCCGCCACCACGGAGAGCGCGAACATGTCCAACAGGCCGCCCAGCGTCTTGAAGCCCGCGCTCTCAATCTGGAGCACGCGCTCGCTCCAGTAGCCGTGCTCGCGGGTGAAGCCGGTGATTTCATCCAGCTGCGCGCGCACGCCGGGCTTGAGCGCGGTGAGCGACTGCTCCGTCCGCCCCGCCTCCAGGTCGAGCGCGTGCTCCACGAAGGCCTCCACGCACTGGGGGATGAGCTTGCCAATCACCCGGGCCCGCGCCTGCGCCAGGCGCGTCTCCAGGTGCCGGGGCGGCTTGCGGACCGTGGACTCCGGCTCCGGCAGGACCGAATCCAGGAGTTCGCACGCGCGCTCCAGGGGCACGAGCCCCAGCTTCGCGGAGTCCTCCAGGTCGATGACCGCGTAGCAGATGTCGTCCGCCGCCTCGACGAGGAAGGCCAGCGGGTGGCGGCTGAACACGCCGGGCTCGCGCTCGCGCAGGTCCGTGGCGCGGAAGGCCTCCAGCGCCAGGTCGAGGTCGTCCTGGAAGTAGCCGAACTTCCGCTCCGACACGACGCCCTTCGTCTTCTGCCGCGAGCCGGGCAGCACCGACGGGCGCGGGTACTTGCTCATCGCCCCAAGCATCGCGGCGGTGTAGCGCAGCCCGCCCCGGCGCTCGCGCGACTGGAGCCGGTTGAGGATGCGGAAGCCCTGCGCGTTGCCCTCGAAGTCGCGCAGGTCGCGCCACTCCGCTTCCGTCGCGAACGGGCTCCTCCTCCCCTCCCCTGGCGGCGAGAGCCGCTGCCCCACCCAGTGCTGGATGGCCGCCTCGCCGGAGTGGCCGAAGGGAGGGTTCCCGATGTCGTGCGCCAGGCACGCCGCCGCCACGATGGTGCCCAGGTGGGACGGGTCCAGGTCCACGCCCTGCGCCTTCAACCCCAGCCCGGCCTGGTGGCCCAGGGAGCGGCCCACGCAGGACGCCTCGATGCTGTGCGTGAGGCGCGTGCGCGTGTAGTCGCTGGTCGACAGGGGGAACACCTGCGTCTTGTCGTGCAGGCAGCGGAACTCGCTGGAGAAGACGATGCGGTCGTAGTCGCGCGAGTAGTCGTTGCGCTCGTCGAGCTGCCGGTGCGCGGCGTCCTCCACCTGCGCGTCGCGCGGGCCCGAGCCCACGCGGGTGTCCGACAGGAGCCGCCGCCAGCGCTCCGTCCGTTCCTGGTTGTCATCGCGGCTCACGCGCGGAAAGTCCTCCCGGCGCGAAGAGAGCCCTGTTCCCGCCGGGGGCGCAAGCCCCGCGCCCTTCCGTGCGTCTGGGGGACCGGGCCCCAACTCCCGGTCCCCGCCGCGCCTCCCCCTACTGGAACAGCCGCCAGCGCGGCGCCCTGGGAGGCTCCGGATCCGCCGCCAGCACGACGGGCGCCTCCCAGCTGATGCGGTATTCGGTATCCAGGAGGCCCAGCTTGCGCCCCTGCACCCTCGGGTTGCGCGCGCCCACCATGGTGAGCACCTCGCGCAGCACGCCCTCGTGGTACGCGGGCGGCATGAAGTCGCGCCGCATGGTGAGCAGCGCGTCCCCGTCTCCCTTCCAGTCGACGGTGCGCTCCCCGTAGCTCACCGCCATCTGGTAGCCGGACGGCAGGTTCGTCACGAGCTTGCGCGGGTCGCCCGCGGCCAGGAGCAGGAACGTGCGCCCTACCGCGGACTCCAGGAAGCTGCGCGTGGCCTGCATCCCCATCTGCCGCAGCGCCTCGTCGAACCCGCCCCACCGGGGCGACAGCACCCGCGCGGCCACCTGCGACAGCTTGAGGAAGGTGGCCACCGGGTAGTTGAAGAAGCCCACGAAGCGGCGGTCCTCGGTGACGGCGCGGCAGTTGGCCAGCGCCTCCTCGCCCACGCCGGTGCGCACCGTCTCCAGAACCCCGAGGAAGAACATGCCCCGGGCGGTGTCCAGGTCCGTCGCCGACATGCGCCGCACCGCCCAATCCGCGTCCACCGAGCCCGGCTCCGGGTATGGCTTCGCCTGCACTTGCATGCCTGCCTCCGTGTTCACGTGGTCCCACGCCCCACGTGTGCGAGTCATTGACGCGCCGCTGTCGTCTTCAGGAATGCGCCAAGGCCGTAGCCGTCTGGGCGCACGCGTCCGGGAAGAGCACGGTGAAGCGCGAGCCATGCCCGAAGTCGCTCTCCGCCTGGATGCGCGCGCCGTGTCCCTGCACCAGGCGCTTCACGATGGCGAGCCCCAGCCCGGTGCCGCGCAGCTTGGTGGTGAACATGGGCTCGAAGATGCGCTCCAGGAGCGGCGCGGGGATGCCCGGCCCGTCGTCCGTCACGCGCAGGCTCCAGCCGCCGTCGCCTCGCGCGTCGGCGTGCACGCAGACCGTGCCGGAGCGCTCCGGGGGAATGGACTCCACCGCGTTCTGGATGAGGTTGATGAGCACCTGGCGGAACTGTTCGCGGTCCAGGTGCGGCACCGGCAGCCCGTCCGCCACCTGGTTGTTCACGCGCACGCCCTCGCGGCGGGGCACCACGCTGATGGCCTCCTCCACCAGCGGCCGCAGCGGACAGGGCACGCGGCGCGGAGGCCGGCCCTTCGCGTAGTCCAGCAGGTCGGAGATGATGACCGAGCACGCCCGCAGCTCCCGGTCGATGATGTCCAGGAAGCGCGCGATGCGCGGATCCGCCGGGAAGGCCTCCACCTTGCGCAGCCGGCGCAGGATGAACGCGTGCGCGGTGCGCGCGGCCGCCAGCGGGTTTCGCAGCTCATGGCTCACGCTGGCGGTGAGCTGCCCCAGCGACGCGAGCGACTCCATCCGCTCCGCGTGGTCCCGGAAGGCGTGCACCTCGCGCACGGCCGCGTCCAGCTGCCCCGCGCGCACCGCCAGCTCCTCCTCGATGGTGGCCTCCATCAGGGCCTGGTGCGCCGCCCGCTCCCGCAGGTCGCGCAGCGCGTCCCGGCAGGCGATGAGGAGCACCACGTCGATGGCGGCCACCCAGAACGCGTGCTCCAGCAAGCGCCACCACTCCGGATGCAGCTGGCCGTAGACGGACTCCGGCCACAGCGCGCCGCGCAGGAAGTGGTCCACCCCGATGGCCAGGCTCGCGGTGAGCAGCACCTTCGGGTCGCGGTAGAACGACAGCACCGCCAGCGAACCGAAGATGTGGAAGTGCGTCTCGATGCGGCCCCCCGTCAGGTGGATGAGCAGCGCGGACCAGAGCATCTGGCTCACCGCCACCCCGTGCCGCGTCGCCGCCTCCCCCGGGTACAGCCGCGTGAGCATCACCGGGAACACGCTCAGCGCCGCCCCCAGCAGCACCGCCGTCCGCAGGTGCGGCGAGTGCCCCCTGGACACGAACACCGCCACCAGCACCGCCGCCGCCCACTGCCCCAGCATCAGCCAGGTGAACAGCCCATCCACCCGCTTGCGCGAGTCGCGCAGCTGCAAGGCCAGCAGCGCCGCCGCCCTGCGCTCCAGGCCAGCGGAGACCTTCGCCGGTGCGTGAATGGAAAAGGCTGACATGAACGAAGTCATCTCTTCACCCGGCCGGAATGGAGGCGGAAGCAAGCAACCTCGTAAAACTTGAACTACATGGAAGTCATCCAGCCAGCCATGCTGCCCGGGGGCACGAGGAATGCTTGAGCTTGAACACTGCGGCTCGCGGGCTGGCGGTGAGACCTCCCCCCGGACGTCTCCATCCCGTGCAATCGCTCACGTCTGGCCAAGGGTGCCCGCCCCGGGTCTCAAGGGGGGACAGGGGGTGTTCACATACACGCCGCGCGCGGGGGCGCTTCGAGCGTGGCGTCGGTGTCGCCCCGGGGCAGCTCGCGGGCGGCGGGGATGAAGGTCATGGCGCGCTCGGCGAGCGCGGCGATGGTGAGCGAGGGATTGACGCCCGGGTTGGCGGAGATGGCCGCGCCGTCCACGACATACAGCCCTTCATAGCCATACAAGCGGTGGCGCGCGTCGATGGCGCCTGTCCCTGGCGAGTCCCCCATGCAGGCGCCGCCCAGGATGTGCGCGGTGGTGGGGATGCCCATGAGCGTCTCGCTGACCATGGTCATGGGGTAGCCATCCAGCTTGTCGGACACGCGCTTCGCCAGGTCGAAGGCCTCCGGCATGTTCGCGGTGGGCGCGGGGCCCTCCTGCAGGCCGGTGGTGAGGCCGGAGCGGAAGCCGGTGGTGAGCGCGCGGCCGCGGCGCATGCGCAGGTGGCCCTCCATGGTGCGCATGTAGAGGAGGATCATCGTGCGGCGCGCGAAGTCCGGGACGAAGAACGCCTGGAGGAAGCGCACGGGCCTGCGCGCGAGCAGTCCCAGCAGCCGCGCCACGCGGCTCCACGCGGTGGCGCCGGGGACGTGGGGGGCCATGAGCAGCCGGAAGAAGCCGGAGCCCTCCGGGTAGCGCACGGGCTCCAGGTGCGAGTGCTCGTCGGTGTGGAGGATGGACCCGATGGCGATGCCCCGGGACAGGTCGCGGTCCTTCTGCTTCTTGCCGCTGACGATGCCGATGAGCGCCTCGGAGTTGGTGCGCACGCCGTCGCCCACGCGCTCGGAGAGGTTGGGCAGGCCGTCCTTCGCGCCCTTGAGCTTGAGCAGCAGGTCCATGGTGCCCAGCACGCCGCCCGCGAAGACGACGTGCTTCGCGGTGAAGCGGCGCGTCTTGCGGAAGAATCCGGTGCCCTCTTTCGCCGTCACCTCGTAGCCGTCACCTCGCGGCAGGGGGCGCACCCACGTCACCTCCGTGTCCGCGTGGAGGGTGAGGCCCTTCTTCTCCGCGAAGTAGAGGTAGTTCTTGTCGAGCGTGTTCTTGGCGTTGTTGCGGCAGCCCAGCATGCAGCCGCCGCACGCGTTGCAGCCGGTGCGGTCCGGGCCCTCGCCGTTGAAGTACGGGTCCTTCACGGTGACGCCGGGCTCGCCGAAGTAGACGGCCACGGTGGAGGGCTGGAAGTCCGGGCGGCCCAGCTCCTGCCCCACTTCGCGCAGCACCTGGTCCGGGTAGGTGTTGAGCGGGTTGACGGTGGCGCCCAGCATGCGGCGCGCGGTCGCGTAGTGCGGCGCCAGCTCCTGCTTCCACGACGCCAGGTGGCCCCAGGAGGTGGCGTCGAAGAAGTCGTCGCGGGGGACGGGCAGCGTGTTGGCGTAGACGAGCGAGCCGCCGCCCACGCCCACGCCGGACAGCACGGTGACGTGGCGGAAGAAGGTCATCTTGAAGAGGCCGCGCCACCCGAGCTGGGGCATCCACAGCCAGCGCTTCAGGTTCCAGTTGGACTTGGGGAAGTCCTGGCCCTGGAGGCGCCGGCCCTTCTCCAGCATCACCACGCGATAGCCCTTCTCGACGAGCCGCAACGCGCTGACGCTGCCGCCAAACCCCGAGCCGATGATGAGCCAGTCGCAGTCCATGACGTCCTCTCCGTCTCCCAGGCCCGCACTCTATGCCACGAGCGCGGGCCTTCCGTGCGGGACCTGTCGCACGCCCTGGGAACGGACGGCCAGGGGACGCGGGCTAGCGCTTCGAGGCCTGCTTCCTCGCCCGGCGTGCGGCGGGCGTGTTGGCGACGGACTGCCGGCCGGACCGGGAGCCCGTGCGCTTGCGCCGCTCGGTGGCCCGCTTCTGCGCCGGGCTCAGGTGGGCCCAGGCCTCCTTGGGCAGGTAGCGCGCGGTGGTGCGGCCATGGCGGGCGCGGGTGCCGCCGTCCTGGGTGCTCCACTCCTCCTTCGTCCAGGAGGACAGGTGTTTCTGCGCGGTGCCGCGCGAGCCCCGGTAGCCGCCCCCGGCCTTCTTGTATTCGCTGGCGAGGAACTGGGCCTTGCGCGCGCTCCACTGTCCGGCGCGGCCTCCCTTGTCACTCTTCATGATGCGCTTCTTGAGGCGCTCGCGCAGGGCGGGGTCCGTATACCGGCCGCTGGCGCTGGCGGCGCGCTTCGCGGGCGTGGCGGATGCATGGGTCTTCCGTCGGGTGGCCATCCAGGCTCCTTTGCGTGTGACAAAGGTACGGATGCCGGGCGGGGGATGGCTTCGTGAGCCCCGCTGCCTGCTCACCCTCGGAGCCGCGCGGGAGGCCTCAAGCGGGCGCGGTGCCGGGCTCCAACGGACGGAACAGGGAGCACGCGCGCACGGGCTGGGGCGCGTACTTCTGGGGCAGGAGCGGACACATGATGAAGGTGGACGTCTTCGTCTGGACGTAGCGGGGCGGAGCGGCGCAGCGGTGGCAGAGGCTGTCCGGGAACGGCAGCGGATCAGGAAGCGGCGGCATGGCGGTGCCCAGCATCGCACGGGTCCGGAAGGAAAGGCGGGTGCGGGCCGGGCGCGCTCCCTAGATTGCGAGGCATGCACGTCACGGATGCCCACGTCGAATCCCACCGGCTGCGCCTGTCCGGCCGGCACGCCGTCCTGGAGGTGTCGTGTCCACTGCCCGGGGTGCTGCGGGTGCGGCACGCGCCGGTGTCGTCGGAGATCGGCTTTCTCCATCCCGTGCTTCCCGACAAGCGCTCCTGGGCCGTGGTCGCGGAAGGAGGCCACGCGCTGATGGTGGAGCGCGACGGCGAGCGCGTGCGGGTGACGGCGGAGGGCGCCTCCCTGGAGGTGGACGCGGAGTCGGGGACGTGGCGCTTCATGGACGCACAGGGCCGGGAGCTGGCGCGCTGCGTGGACGTGTCCGGTGACGTGCAGGCCGAGTATCCGATGAGCCGGCACCGCGCGCGGCTGACGCTGCGGGCGCCCGACGGCGAGCGCTACCTGGGGTTCGGGGAGAAGGTGGGGCCGCTGGACAAGCGCGGCATGCACTTCACGTTCTGGAACACGGACGTGGTGCCGCACCACCCGGACACGGATCCGCTCTACCAGTCCATCCCGTTCTTCGTGGGCCTGCGCGAGGGCATTGCGTGGGGGTTCTTCCTGGACGAGTCCTGGCGCTCGGAGGTGGACGTCGCGCTGGCGGACGCGTCGCGGCTGGCGTGGGAGTCGTGGGGCCCGGAGCTGGACTGCTACCTGTTCGCGGGGCCGGGGCCGGCGGACGTGGTGCGCAAGTACGCGGCGCTGACGGGGCGGCCTCCCCTGCCCCCGCTGTGGAGCCTGGGCGCGCAGCAGAGCCGCTGGGGCTACGAGAACGCCCAGGACATCCGGGGCGTCATCGAGGGCTACCGGCGCCGCGACCTGCCGCTGGACTGCGTGTACCTCGATATCGATTACATGGATGGGTACAAGGTCTGGACCTGGGACAACGCGCGCTACCCGGACCCCGCGGGCCTGGCGCGTGAGGCGGCGGCGCAGGGCGTGCGGCTGGTGCCCATCATCGACCCGGCCCTGAAGCTGGAGGCGGGCTGGAGCGTGTACGAGGACGCGAAGGCGCGCGAGTACCTGGTGCGCTACGACCGGGGCGGCGTGCTGGTGGGCGAGGTCTGGCCCCGGCCCGCGGTGTTCCCGGACCTGACGCGGCCGGAGGTGCAGCGCTGGTGGGGCGGCCTGCACCGCGACTTCGTGACGATGGGCATGGCGGGCTTCTGGAACGACATGAACGAGCCGTCCTGCTTCGCGGTGCAGCCGGACGTGGGCATCCTCACGCTGACGAGCGAGCGCGCGGAGGGCATGGGCAAGGTGGAGGGCAAGACGCTGCCGTACGACGCGCGCCACGGGGACAAGCGGCACCTGGAGGTGCACAACGTCTACGCGCTGGGCATGGCGAAGGGCGCGTTCGAGGGCCTGCGCGAGCTGCGTCCGGAGGCCCGCCCGTTCCTGCTGACGCGAGCGGGGTTCGCGGGCATCCAGCGCTACTCTGCGGTGTGGACGGGGGACAACTCCAGTCACTGGACGCAGCTGGAGACGTCGCTGCCCATGTTGATGGGATTGGGCCTGGCGGCGGTGGCGCACACCGGCGTGGACATCCCGGGCTTCATCGGACGGGCGAACGGCGAGCTGCTGGTGCGCTGGATGCAGACGGGCACGTTCTACCCGCTGATGCGCAACCACGCGGGCAAGGGAACGTCGCCGCAGGAGCCGTGGCGGTTCGGCGAGCCGTACCTGACGCTGGCGCGCGCGGCGCTGGAGCGGCGGTACCGGCTGTTGCCCACGCTGTACACGCTGATGCACGAGGCCTCGGAGACGGGGCTCGCGCCGCTGCGGCCGCTGTTGATGGAGGCGCCCGGGGACGCGGAGGCGGTGGGCGCGTTTGATCAATTCCTGTTCGGGAGGGACCTGCTGGTGGCGCCGGTGGTGCGGCCCGGACAGACGAAGCGGCTGGCGTACCTGCCGGCGGGCACGTGGCTGGAGTGGCCGGGGCTGGAGCGGACGGGGGAGGTGCGCGAAGGCGGGCGGCACGTCATCGCGGACGGGCCGCTGGACACGGTGCCGGTGTGGCTGCGCGCGGGCGGAGTGGTGGCGCTGACCCGACCCGCGATGCACACCACGGACGCGAACTGGAAGCACCTGGAGTGGCACGTGCACGCGGGGCCGGAGGTGCACGGCCGGCTCTACGAGGACGCGGGAGACGGCTACGGCGAGTCACGGCTCACGGCGCTGCGCGGTGGCGTGACGGACGGAGTGCTGCGATTGGAGCGGAGTGAGACGGGGACGCTCGCGCGGGTCCGCACGGAGGAGACCGTGCGGGTGTATGGATTGAAGTCCGTGAGCCAGGTCACGGGCGCACGTGCGCACCGATTCGAGAACGGTGTGCTGGAGCTCCAGGTCGCGGCGGGCTGGACGCGGCTGGAGGTCAGAGGACCGGGAGTTCCTTGAACACGACGCCTTCGAATCCGAAGCGGTTCACGGCGTCCACGAAGCGCTCCGTGGCGATGATGATGGTCGTGTAGTCACGGAGCCGGAACAGGTCCAGGTCACCGGTCAGGGTGCTCCCGTCGAGGACGGGCGCGTCTGGATAGCTGCCGCCCTGACGTCCGCACCGTTCACAGGGGCGTTCCCGCCCGCCCGGAAAGCAGCTGTCATGGAGCCGGCCCCGGCAGTGGAGCTCGATTTCCCGCAGATCCACCTCGGTCTTGCCCCTGAACCTCAGGTCCATCTTGCTCGCGCGAAGCGCGATGCCTGCCTCACGCAGCAGGTCCACGGTTTCGGTCCGCATCACCAGGGTCCAGGGGCTCGGGAGATCGAGCGCGCTCCACTTCCCGGAAGCCTTCCCAGTAAGAGGACCGAATTCGGCCCCAGGGCGCAATGGCGCTTCGAAGGGCACCTGGAGTCGGACCAACTCACGCAGGCGCTCGTACTCCTCGAGTGGTTCCTGCCTCGCTTCCACAAGGTCCGCCCGGTGGGCCCAGCCAGAGAGATCCACGGAGGGATAGGCCTCCCCCAGCCCACCAGGACTGGCCTGACACACAGGACACAGGCCTCCCGGCAATCCCCAGCGATGCACTCCATTGATGAAGCCAGTGAAGCGCGAGCCCTCCGCTGCAGTCACTTCAAAGAACCTCACGGTCACTCCCGGCGACTAGCGAAGCTGATGGTAGGGAACAATGGGACCCATGATGTTGAAGTCAACGATCATCCGAGCCAGCTGATCCTGGATCTCCTTCGGAGTCGCATCGATGTTCTTGCGAGCGAAGTCGCGCCACGCCTGATTCCAGGGCCCCCCTCGTCCTCCGACGCCATGCAGGCGTACGTGCTCCGCGCGGGGAATGACCATTGTGAAGTCATGCACGTTGATCTTTCCCTGCCGCCAGAAGAACTGCGCGAGGTCCGCAGCCTGCGGATACAGATGGTGCCGAACCCATCCAGAACCTGAAGGCTTCCTGCCATCGGGTGGCGGAGCAGGCGCGGGATGGTTGTACCAGCGGATGACGAAGATGGCGTCGCGGTCACCCGGAAGCGGCTGGGCACTGCCCCAGTTGCGCCGGGGACCCGCACCGGGTGCCGCTGCCGACACGGGAGGCCGGATGCCTCCCCGCGCCAGCAACACACCGGTGTCCTCGCAGTGATAGAGCCCGCAGAGGTCATCCGCGCAGACCCGCGCCACGCACCTGTCGTGCCCCTCGCAGGCGTCGTCCTCCGCAGCGCTCCAGTCCTCCAGCGCCGGCAGGGGCGCGGATGCGCAGCCCCCGAGGAAGGCCATCAGCAGCACGGCCCATACGAAAGCGCTCGCCCGCATCGCGAGCCTCCGTATCCCCCCCGTCAGAACACGCCCGGGGGAAACGGCATCACCCGCGCGTAGCCTCCGGGCTCGATGGGGCCCAGGTGCTCCAAGACGCCAGCGTAGCGGGGATGATCCGGCTTGAGGATGAACAGCGCCTCGCCCGCGATGGCCCCAGGGCCTCGCGCGGACATCCGGAGCTCCAGCGTGCCGTCTGGCTTCATGTGCGCCGACCCCACCGGCTCGGCCTCCGCGGCGTCGGGCGGAGGCGGCATTCCAGGCGGGCGCGGCGGCGGTCCCAGGGAGTCGCTCATCTCAGGCCGCCATTTCCCAGGCGGACATCGAAGCGGCCTTCATCGTCGGCTCCTGCATCATCGTCTTGATCTCCTCCAGCTTCTCCGTCTGGAAGGTCACCACGAAGGCCTTCTGGTCACGGACCTGGCCTTCGATGAGGTAGCTCCGGGTGCTGCTCACGATGGTCACCGTCCGGGCCACCTTGTTGTCCAACACGGAGAACTTGACGTCATTGGCCAGCCGCTCGTTGCTCATCTCAATCTGGATGAAGTGCATGTCACCCATCGTACGGGCCACCTTCACGGATACAAGCAAGCCATTCCGACTTCGGCCGGCACAACGCGGCACCCCGGTGCTGGGGGTCTCACTCTTGAGTCCCGGTCAGCCGGCGGTCGCGCTCACCACAGCGGCGCCATGTTCTCCACGTACTTGAAGCCCGTGCCCGTGTTGAACACGACCACGGTCTCCTCCGGCTTCACGTCCCCGGAGGCCTGGAGCTTCTTGAGCGCCGCCACGCACGCGCCGCCCTCCGGCGCCATGAACAGCCCTTCCGCCGAGGCCGCCTCCTTCGTGCCCTGGACGATCTCCTCCTCTGTCACCGACACCGCCGTGCCATGGCTGTCCTTCACCGCGCGCAGGATGAGGAAGTCCCCCAGCGCCTTGGGCACCCGCAGGCCGTGCGCGTGCGTCGTCGCGCCCGGCCACATGGGCGCGTCCGGCTTGCCCTCCGCGTGCGCCTTCACGATGGGCGCGCAGCCCTCCGCCTGCACCGCCACCATCCGGGGCCGCTTCGAGCCAATCAGCCCCATCGCCTCCAGTTCCTCGAAGGCCTTCCACATCCCGATGAGCCCCGTGCCTCCACCCGTCGGATAGAGGATGACGTCCGGCAGCGTCCACCCGAGCTGCTCCGCCAGCTCGTAGCCCATCGTCTTCTTGCCCTCGACGCGGTAGGGCTCCTTCAGCGTGGCGCACTCGTACCAGCCGTGCTCCTTCGCCAGCAACGCGCACACGCGGCCCGCGTCGGAGATGAGCCCCTCCACCGTCTCCACGTGCGCGCCGTAGGCCCGCGTCTCCATCAGGAACAACGACGCGATGTCCTTCGGCACGAAGACGTGTGCCTCCAGCCCGCCTCGCGCCGCGTACGCCGCCAGCGCGCTGCCCGCGTTCCCCGCTGAAGGCAGACACACCGCCTTCGCGCCCAGCACCTTCGCCATGGACACCGCGGCGGACAGGCCCCGCGCCTTGAACGAGCCCGTCGGGTTTCCGCTCTCGTCCTTCACCAGGACCTGCTTCAACCCCAGCCGCGAGCCCAGCCGGGGTGTGGGCAGCAGCGGCGTGAAGCCTTCACCCAACGACAGGCGCTGCGCCGGGTCATCCACCGGCAGCACCTCGTGGTAGCGCCACATGGAGCGCTCGCGTCCGGGCAGCGCTTCCTTGCGCAGCGTCTTCGCCGCGCGCTCCAGGTCATAGCGCGCGAACAACGGCGCCTGACACGCCGTGCACAGGTTCCACACCTTGCCCGGCGCGAACGTCTGGTCGCACTTCGTGCATTCAAGTCGGAGGACGGACATGCCTTGCGACTCTACTCAGTCCTTCAACTCCAGCCACACCGGAGGGAGGAGCCTTCGCTCAGAGGACCGGCAGTTCCTTGAACACGACGCCATCCAGTTCGAGCCGAGTCACGGCGTCCACGAACCGCTCGTTGGCGATGATGACGGTGGTGAAGTCACTGAGGCGGAACAAGTCCATGTCGGTGGGCAGGGTGCACCCATCCAGCACGGGTGCATCCGGCAAACGGTCCCCCTGACGTCCACACCGTTCGCAGGGGCGCTCACGTCCGCCAGGAAAGCAGCTGTCATGCAGGCGGCCCCGAGGATGCAGTTCGATTTCCACCAACTCCACTGGCGGAGCCTTGCCTCGAAAGCGCAGGTCCATGCCGCTCGCGAGGAGGTCGAACCCTGCTGCGCGCACCCGCACAAGTGCCTCGCGTTGCATCACCAGCAGCCATGCGTACGGCAGATGCAATGCACCCCATCGACCCGAGGCTTTTGCCCGGAGGATGCCGAACTCCGAATCAGGCAGGAGGAGAGCGCCAGGCGGAGCGTGAGGTCTCAGCAGCTCACGCAGGCGCTCATATTCCTCCAGGGGTACCTGCCTTGCTTCCGCGAGTTCCCGCCGATGAGCCCAACCCGAAAGGTCCATGGAGGGATAGGCCTCGCCCAGGCCTCCGGGGCTGGCCTCGCATACCGGGCAGAGCCCACCAGGAAGCCCCCACTGATGAACACCGTCCAGGAAGCCGGTGAAGAGGGGGCCTTCCGCGGGGCGAAGCCTGAAGAACTTCATGCAGTCCTCCTGGAACTCAACGCATGAAATAATAGGGAACGATGGGTCCCATGATGTTGAAGTCGACGATCATCCGGGCCAGCTGGTCCTGGATTTCCTTCGGGGATGCGTTCCGGTGTGTCTCAGCGAAGTCGCGCCACGCCTGATTCCAGGGGCCGCCCCGTCCTCCTACGCCATGCAGCCGCACGTGCTCCGCGCGGGGAATGACCATCGTGAAGTCATGCACGTTGATGTTCGCTCGACGCTTGAAGAACGTCGCGAGGCGGGCTTCCTGTGGGTAGAGATGATGTCGAACCCATCCCGAACCTGAGGGCTTCCGCCCGTCGGTCGGCGTTGGCGCGGGGTGGTTGTACCAACGGATGACGAAGATGGCCTCCCGGTCGCCCGGAAGCGGCTGGGCACTGCCCCAGTGGCGCCGAGGCCCGGAACCGGGCGCAGCCGACGCCACCGGAGGGCGGATTCCACCGCGAGCCAGCAAGGCGCCCGCGTCCTCGCAGCGATACATGCCGCACAGGTCGTCGGCGCAGACCAGCGTCACGCACCGGTCAGCGCTCTCGCAGGGCTCTTCCCCATCGATGTGCTCCGCGCTGCTCCACGGCTCCAGCGCGGGCACTGGCGCCGTAGCGCACCCTGCAAGAAACAGGAACAAGACCCACGCGGAGGTCTTCATCCCAGTTCGATTCGGAGGACGGACATGCCTTGCGACTCTACTCAGTCCTTCAACTCCAGCCACACCGGGGCGTGGTCCGACGGCTGCTGTCCCTTGCGCTCTTCACGATCCACGTCACATGCCGTGAGCCGGGGCAACAGCGGCGCCGTGAGGAACAGGTGGTCGATCCGCACGCCCTTGTTCTTGGGGAACATCAGCATCCGGTAGTCCCACCAGGAGAACTTCTGCACGTCCGGGTGCAGCTTGCGGAACGCATCCGTCAGCCCGAACGCGCACACCTGCTGGAGCGCGTCCCGCTCCTTCAGCGTGAAGAGCGTCTGCCCCTCCCACTGCGCCACGTCGTACACGTCGATGGGCTCCGGCGCGATGTTCCAGTCCCCGCCCATCACCACCAGGTCGTCCGGCTTGTGGCGCGTGTCCAGGTAGTTGCGCAGCCGCCGGTACCACTCCAGCTTGTAGACGTACGCGGGCGAGTCCACCTGCTGCCCGTTGGGCGCGTACGCGCTCACCACGCGGATGCCATTCACCGTCGCGGAGATGAAGCGCGCGTGCGTGTCATCCACCCCGTCCGACAGGCCGCGCACCACGTCCGTGGGCTCCGTCTTCGCCAGGATGGCCACGCCGTTGTACGTCTTCTGCCCGTGCACCGCGGCGAAGTAGCCCGCCTCCTTCACCGCGTCGAAGGGGAAGTCCGCGTCGGTGCACTTGAGCTCCTGCAGGCACAGCACGTCCGGCTGGTTGCCCTTCAGCCAGTTGATCAACCGCTGCTGCCGGGCCCTCACCGAGTTCACGTTCCAGGTCGCGATTCGCATGCGCCGCGGACCGTCGCACGCGGCCCACGCCCCTGCCACGCTTTTCCCCCGCCGCCTGTGGCCCCAGGGACACACCCGCCGCCTCCCAGAGGGAAGAACCGTTGGCACACCGGTCGCAATAGGAGGTCCCGGGCCGGAAAAAGCACCGGCCCCGGGCCGCCGCTCCAGGCGCCCGCCGCTGTCCTTGAGCAGCCCCGAGGGGATTGCCATGAACCCGAAGACGCGCACCCGGTCCCGTCGCCCCGCCTCCTTCCGGCGCTTCACCGTGCCGCCCGCGCTTCGCAAGGCCCTCATCCCCGCCGCGCTCGCCGCCCTGGGGCTCGCCGCGTGGGAGGACGTCCCCCTGCCCCGCCTGCTCAAGCCCTGGCTGGTCCACGCCGTGGAGGCCCGCGCTGGACAGGCCCCTGTCGCCGCCGCTCCCACCCTGCCGCTGGAGTCCGCGGGCCACGAGCCGCCCCTGATGGCCGCCCCGCGCCCCATGGACGAGGCCGCCGCCGAAGCCCCGGCCGCCGCCGAGGCCCCTGCGCCCGGCGACGCCCTGGCGCTGCCGCACACCTGTCCCTTATACACATCTTACGCTGCCGAC
>NZ_RAWL01000260.1:0-12285 GCF_003668885.1 Corallococcus sp. AB049A
CGCCCCCGGGTCCGGCCGGCAGACGGGCGGACATCCCGTTGCAGCCCGGGAGGATTTGTCTGCTCTTGCCGCTAACCGGCGCGGCGCTTCCGGGCGGAGGGCTTCTTGCGCGGCGCGGGAGGGGTGGGGGGCATGACGGACACCACGGTGCGCACCACGCGCGCCACGGCCTTGAGCTGGCGGGGCTCCAGGTCGCGCAGCGCGCGCACCAGGCGGCGCAGCTCCAGCGAGTCCTCCTGGCGCGGCGAGGCCTGGGGCGACACCTGCGCGGAGCCGGGCCCCACGCCCAAGAGCGTGTCCGAGGACACGGCCAGCACGTCACACAGCCGCCGCAGGGTCTGGGCGCGGGGCAGCATGCGGCCGCGCTCCATGCGGCTGTAGACCTCCATGGCGATGCCCACGCGCTCCGCCACGTCCGCCTGCGTGAGTCCCAGCCGCAGCCGCGCGTCGCGGGCGGCGGCACCAAACACCGTGTTCAGCTTTTCATTCACCGGGGCGGGCACGCGCAAAACCTTGCACCTCTCCCCCGGCGCGCAAGTTTTCGAAGAGGCCCGGGCCTCAGCGCTGCCGCAGCGCGAGCGCGCCCTGGATGATGAGGCCCATGGCCTTCAACGCCTCTTCATCCAGGGGGCGCAGGGCGCGCACCAGCCGGCGCAGGCCGGGCGGATCCTCCTCCCGGTCCGCGAGGGCCAGCGTGCGCGCCTCCTCTGGAGGGTGGGGCCCGTCCAATCCCAGCAGCGTGTCCGCGCGGATGCGCAACACCATGCACAGGCGGCGCAAGGTGGTGGAGCTGGGCAGCACGCGCCCGCGCTCCATGCGGCTGTAGACCTCCATGGCGATGCCCACCTGGCTGGCGACGTCGCCCTGGGTCAGGCCCTGCCGCTCGCGGGCCTGTCGCGCCGCGGTGCCCACCGTGATGGCCAGCTCCTCGTTCATTGCCGCTTCCCCACCCCTGGCCGGACCGTGTCTCCCATGAAGTCAGGTGTCCGGCATCCTACCTGACACGGCACCAACACTACCCCAAGGGGCATCCGCCATGCTATGGACCTGGCAGGTCCCATCAGCCCTTTCGCGCATGCCTCCTCCCAGCCACGTCCCCGCTCTCCGATTGGACTCCCCACATCCCATGTCCGCCCGGCATCCCCTGGGCCCAGGAGGCGCTCCGCGATGAGCCTGGAGGGAGGACATCCGCTGCTCCTTCAGCCCCAGGAGGTGGTGGGCAGCTTCCGGCTGTTGAAGCGCCTGGCCACGGGGGGCTACGGCACCGTGTTCCTGGCGGAGACCGGGGGCTTCCACGTGGCGCTGAAGTTCGCGCTGCAGGGCCCGCAGGACTCCGAGGAGGGCTCGCAGGTGGACGCGCGCACGCTCAAGGAGGTGAGCGTGCTGCACCGCATGACCCATCCCAACGTGGTGGCGCTGCGCGGCTATCACCGCTGGCCGCACCCGCGCACGGGCTACCTGTTCCTGGTCATGGACTACGTGGAGGGTCCCACGCTGTCGGACTGGGCGGTGGAGGCGAAGCCCACGGCGCGGCAGGTGGCGCGGCTGTTCGCGGAGCTGGCGCTGACGCTGGACTTCATCCACCGCGCGGGCGTGCGCCACCGGGACATCAAGGGCAGCAACATCATCGTGCGGGCGTCGGACGAGCGGCCGGTGCTGGTGGACTTCGGCTCCAGCGACCACGCCTGCGCGCCGGCCATCACGGACGGTCGGCCGCCGCCGGGCACGCCCAGCTACCGCAGCCCGGAGCTCTTGCGTTACTGGCTGAACAACCCCAAGGGCATGTCCCGCTACGTGTACCAGCCCACGGACGACCTCTATTCGCTGGGGCTCACGCTCTTCCAGGTGCTCACCGGGGACTTTCCCTACCCCCCGGACCTGCCGGCCGCGGCGCTGCTGGGCGGGATCCAGAGCATCAAGGGGCGGTCCGCGCGCTCCATCAACCCGCGCGTGCCCCGCGCCCTCAATGACATCTGCGAGCGGCTGCTGCGCCAGGAGGTGCGCGAGCGCTACCAGATGGGCGCGGACCTCTACGCGGACCTGAGCGCGGCGCTGGAGCGCGCCCCGGACAGCTGGGACCAGCCGCTGTTCAACGCGCCGCCGCCCCACGAGGCCGTCACGGAGGAGTCCGACGCGTACTTCGACGGCAACGAGGAGGCCCGCGAGCTGCGCCGCTGGGCCCGCGCCTACGAGCGGCGCATCCCCGGCGCGGCGCCCCACTCCAGCGCGTCCACGCCGCCCGTGCCGCCGCCGCCCGGACCGTCCCTGGGGTTGGCCGCGCCCCTGCCTCCGCCCATGCCCTGGTGGGTGGCCCGGCGTCTGGCGTGGCGGCGCCTGTGGGCGCGGTGGCGCCAGCGTCTGGGATTGCGCCGGCCGCGTTGAACCCTGCACGTCCTCTTCATTCCTGACGACCCTGGAGGTTTTCCCCGCGACAGGGTTTGTGCTACCTGCGGGGTGGAGCGATTCCCGCTCCACCTGGGAGGTTGGAAGGCAGGACATGAAGACGCCCGATACGACGACGGAGGAGAACCCCGGCGTGCCCCGGCGGCCGCGCGTGCTGTTCACGGTGGGAGGCACGGCCTTCGAGTTCGTGCGCAAGCTGGAGGTGCGCTCCACCGGGGAGCTGTTGATGCTGGCGCGGCGCCGCTACCGGGGCGGGATGGGCGGCCCGGTGGTCATCAAGCGGCTGCGCAACCCGTCCGGCTTCGTGGAGCGGCGGCGGCTGGTGGAGGAGGTGGAGCTGACGTTCCGGCTCAACCACCCGGGCATCGCGAAGGTCTACCACCTGAAGGCGTACCGGGGCGTCCCGCACGTGGTGATGGAGTACGTGGAGGGCCGGTCGCTGGACACGGTGCTGAACCTGGTGGCCATGCGGCGCAAGCCCATGTCCCCGGCCTTCGCGGCGTGGGTGGTCTCCGAGGTGGCGGAGGCGCTGCACCACGCGCACACGCTGCGGGACGAGTGGAACCGGCCGCTGGGCATCGTGCACCGGGACGTGAGCCCCCGGAACCTGCGCCTGGGCGTGCACGGCGAGGTGAAGCTCACGAACTTCACCGCCGCGTTCTCCACGCTGCCGGGGCGGGAGATCACCAGCCGTCCGCTGGTGAAGGGGGACGTGGCGTACGCCTCCCCGGAGGCGCTGCGGCGCGAGCCCGTGGACGCGCGCAGCGACCTGTTCTCACTGGGGCTGGTGCTGCTGGAGGTGCTGACGGGGAAGCACCCGCTGGCGCAGGGGGACGCGGCGCCTCCGCCTCCGCCGGACCTGCCGCTGGTGCAGGCGCAGGGGCCCACGTGGATGCCGCTCACGGAGGTGGCGGCGCGCATGGCGCTGGTGGGGCCGGAGGAGGTGGAGCAGATGGCGCGCGACGTGCCGGAGGGGCTGCGCGCGGTGGTGGCTCGGGCGCTGCGGCAGGCCCCGGCGGATCGCTTCGGCACGGCGGCGGAGCTGGCCGCGGCGCTGCGGGAGTGGCTGCGCGAACACGCGCCCGCGTACGGGAGGCAGGCCGCGGCGGAGGAGGTGGCGGAGGCGGCTCGGGAGGCCACCGGCCGGCGCAACCAGGCGGAGCTGCTGGAGGGCGGGCTGCACCCGGAGGAGCTGACCGCGGAGGAGGCCGCGATGGCGTCCGAGGGTCCACCGCCGTTCCTGAAGGGGGATGACGTGACGCCGGACCTGAACGGGGAGCCCCTGCCCCTCCAGGACCTGGTCGAGGAGCTGGATGAGCTGGCCGGCCCGGACGAAGAGGTTCCGGGAGAGGACCTCGAGGACGACGACGACGGGCATCAGCCGGTGTGAGCCGGGTTCCGCTGGGACTCTGGCCACCCGAGTCCCCCGGGACCAGCGGAGGCCGGCTGGGGGTCCATGACTGTCTTTTCCGGATTCCGAAGCGTGAGGGTGTTTAGCCAAGCTTGCTTGAGTTGCTTGTTTCTTTTCACTCGACAACCAGTTGCGTCAAATCGCCGGTCCGTTCCTCCAGGCGGGGGCGCGAGGGCAATGACAAATCCTGTCACCGCGCGGGTCCGCCGCGACTGACACGCATTCCACCCGCCAGTCAGCGCAAACCCAGACATTGACAGACTTTCGCAGAAGCCAATAAAAGGCGTGACAGCATTTTCACCCGCTGGCACTGTCATTCCATACGCCGAGGGCCGGGAAGTCCCCCCGGGTCGGCGTAAGCCTGTCCATTCCCTCCGTTTTCCATGACGTCCCCCGGCCGTGCTCCCTCCGAGCGCGGCACGGGAAACGTGTCTCCGGGCTCCGGCCCGGGCACGTGAGGCCGGCGTGTGCCCGATGTGAGTCATTGGCTGTCCTTCCCTGTCTGTGTCTCCCCAAGGAGTGTCGAGTGAAGCGTACGTCCCCCCGTTGGTTCCGTTCGCGCGGCATGCTGGGCGCGCTCTTGCTGTCGCTGTCTTCTCCGTGGATGGCCGCGTGTAGTTCGGGCACCGAGGCGCCGGGCCCCTCCGCGCCCGCGGAGCAGACGCAGTCGCAGGTCACGCTGAGCATGGGCTCCGGGGACTTCTCCCAGGCCTCGGTGGAGAAGGGGCGCGTGGCGGCGCTCATCGCGCACACCGACGTGGTGCGCCTGCGCATCACCGTCTTCGAGCCGGGCAAGGAGTCGGAGCCGATCTTCGTCAACTTCGACATGGGCAAGGACGGCAGCGGCAAGTGGACGGGAAAGATCCCCTTCCTGCCCAAGAACCTCCCGCTGACGCTCCAGGCGCATGGCTTCAGCGACGCCGGCGCCGTGACGGAGATCTACAACGGCTCGCTGAACGTCACCCTCACGCAGGACAACGTGACGCTGACCATCCCCCTGCGCCCCGTCACGGACGGGGCGGCGATCCAGCTGCCGCGCATCGAGCGCATCAACATCCCCCGGGCCTTCGCGTCCGGCCAGAGCGGCAACATCACCTTCGCGGTGGCCGCGGCGCTGGGCGAGGCGCTGCACTACGAAATCACCCCCGCGCCGGGCACCAACGGCAGCTTCGCGCCGCTGAGTGGTGACATCACCCTGCTGGGCACCTCGGGCGCGTTCGTCAGCCAGTACACCCCTCCCGAAAACGTCCCGGAGCAGACGACGTACAGCCACAAGGTGACGGTGAGGAACAGGGCGGGCCACTCGGTCAGCACCACCTTCACCACGACGGTGCGGCCCAACGAGTCGAGCAGCGGCGTGGTCGACACAACGGTGAAGGTGCTCTTCAACCCGGTCATCCAGGGCCTGGACGGCTTCCGCGTGCGCAACGAGGTGGGCGAGATGACGACGAACGTCATCTTCACGGCCAAGGTCAGCGACGACGGTCCGCAGAACGCGCTCACCTATGCGTGGGGCTTCACGCCCACGGGCGCGACGTCTCCCCTGCCCGTCTTCACCGGCAACACGAACCCCTCCACGCTCCAGAACTACAACGAGGACGTGCAGGGCACCCTCAGCCTCGCCGTCACCGACGGCGACAATGGCACCACCACGCTCACCTATCCGGTGACGGCGAAGCAGTTCCCGAACGAGCCGCTCGCGGAGGGCGCGCTCGCGGGCGTGAACCAGCTGCGCGCGGGCGAGAACCACACCTGCGCCCTGCTCAACGACGGGACCCTGCACTGCTGGGGCTACAACGTCTCTGGCCAGCTGGGGTTGGGGGACAACCGGGACGTCGGTGACGACGAGAAGCCGTCCGCGAGGCCGGCGGTCAAGCTGCTGGGCGAGGGCTCCAAGATCGCCCTGGGACAGAACCACACGTGCGCCCTCTTGAAGACGGGCATGGTGCGCTGCTGGGGCGAGAACGGCCTTGGACAGCTGGGCTACGGCCACACCGACGACGTGGGCAACGACGACGACCTCACGCTGCAGGGCTACGTCAACCTGGGCGGCCTGGCGGTGAAGATCGCCGCGGGTGGCAACCACACCTGCGCGCTGATGAAGGACACCGGCAAGGTGCGCTGCTGGGGTTCGGGGGCCCAGGGTCAGCTCGGCTATGGGAGCGCGGAGAACGTGGGTGACGCCAAGCAGCCCGTGGAGAAGGGCGACGTGAACCTGGGCGCCGACACGGTCGTCAAGGACATCACGGCCGGCTATGCCCACACCTGCGCGCTGCTCTCCACGGGCCGGCTGCTGTGCTGGGGCCACAACGCCGCGGGCCAGCTGGGCAACGGCAACTTGAACCCGGTCGGCATCAGCGGGGATCCGGGCCTGCAGCCGCCCCTGAACGCGGGAGACGTGGTGCAGGTCGCGGCCGGCAGCTACTCCACCTGCGTGTTGTTCAAGTCCGGTGCGCAGACGGGCGGCGTGAAGTGCTGGGGCAACAACTCCTCCGGTCAGCTGGGCCAGGGTGACGCCTCGGGCAACTATCGTTCGTCGGGCTGCTTCGTGGGCAACAATGCCGGTTGCTTCTACCGGATGGCGTCCGAGGCCGTCTCCGTGAACCTGGGCGGCGTGCTGCCCCTGCAGATCGCGACGGGCGCCGACCATGCCTGCGCCCTGCTGGCCACGGGCAGCGTGAGGTGCTGGGGCTACAATGGCTATGGTCAGCTGGGCCTGGGCAACACGACGCCCACGTCCGCGCCCAGCCAGGCAGTGGACCTCAACGGCGCCACCGCCTACCAGATCACCGCGGGCGGCAACCACACCTGCGCCCTGCTCTCCACGGGCGCGGCTCGCTGCTGGGGCCGGGGCTCGTTCGGCCAGCTGGGTTACGCCAGCAAGAACAACGTGGGCGCCACCAACTCGGCGAGCAGTGGCGGCAACATCGAGATCACCCTGCCGACCGCGCCGTAGTCCGCCTCAATGAACACGCGGGCGCCCGCTTCACCGGGGCGCCCGCTTCGCTTTCCTTCCGTGTGAGCCATGACGAAGCCCGCCCTCCTCGCGCTCCTGCTGCTGTGCATCTCCGCCGCGTGTACGTCGCCGACGACGGAGCGGGGCACGCCGGAGCCCACGGCCTCCGTCACGTTCACCGTCTCCACGGACAACACCGGTTCGCAATCCCAGACACGGCGCGCGCTGGCGGGCTTCTCCTTCGCGGACGTGGCGCGCATCCGCGTCGACGTGGAGGACGCGGCCAGCCACAGCGCGCTGTTCACGAACTTCGACCTGGTGCCCTCGCCCTCCGGGTGGTCCGGCACCCTGCAGTCCCTGCCGCGCCATCAATCCCTCACGTTCATCGCGCGGGCGCACGACGGCAACAGTGCGCTCCTCTTCCAGGGCAGCACCACGCAGACGCTCGTCGCGGACCGGGAGACCGTGGCCATCACGCTGGCGCCCACCAACGACGGCGCGCCCATCACCCTGCCGCGCATCCCCCGCATCCAGCTCCCCGGGGAGCTCGTCTTCGGCCAGCCCGCCACCGTCACCTTCTTCGTCGAGGCCTCCTCCGGCGAGGCCCTCACCTTCACGCTCACCGCCGCGAACAACGGCGGCGCCTTCGTCCCCTCCAGCGGGACGTTCACGCTCACCGGGACCTCCGGCGCCTTCGTCGCCCGCTACCTGCCGCCCTTCGGCATTCCCAGCCCCACCGACTACACGCACTCGCTCACCGTCACGAACCCGGCGGGACATTCGGTCAGCACCACGTTCACCACCCGCGTGCTCCCGGCGGACCGGTCCACGGACTCACTGGGCACCACCGTGCGCATCCTCTTCGCGCCCGTCATCAAGGGCCTGGCCGCGTCCCGCCTCACGGGCACCTCCGACGTCTCGTGGTCCGCCTCCGTGTCGGATGATCAGCCCTCGCGCACGCTCGACTACGCGTGGAGCTTCACCCCGGACGCGCCCGTGACGCCTGCCCCCGGCTTCACCACGCAGGCCAACCCCACCGTCCTCCAGCATTACGCTCCCTCGCTCCAGGGCCACCTCTCCCTCCAGGTCACCGACGCCGCCGGGGCCCGCACCACCGCCACCTACCGCCTGGGCGCGCAGCAGTTCCCCGACGCGCCCGTACAGACCGGTGGCCCCACCGACGTCGCCCAGCTCCGCGCCGGTGACAGCCACACGTGCGCCCTGCTCAACGACGGCTCCGTGCGCTGCTTCGGCAGCGGCGCGCAGGGCCGGCTTGGCTACACCGGCACCGCCAACATCGGCGATGACGAGACGCCCGCGTCCAGGGGCCCCGTGCCCCTCGCCCCCGGCGAGAAGGCCGTGCAGCTGGCCACCGGCCTGGGCCACACCTGCGCCCTGCTCTCCACCGGCCTCGTGCGCTGCTGGGGCGCCAACGCCTCCGGCCAGCTGGGCCTGGGCCACACGCGCACCATCGGCGACGACGAGCCCATCGCCAGCGTGGGCACCGTGGACCTGGGCGGTGCCCGCGCGCTGCGCATCACCGCGGGCGACCGTCACACCTGCGCGCTGCTCACCTCCGGCCACGTGCGCTGCTGGGGCGACAACACCCACGGACAGCTGGGCCTGGGCCATACCGACACGCTGCCTCCGCCCATCACCGACGTCCCCGTCGGCGCCCCCGTGCAGGACCTGGCCGCGGGCGGCGACCACACCTGCGCCCTGCTCTTCTCCGGCCGGCCCCGCTGCTGGGGCGCCAATGCCTACGGACAACTGGGTTACAACCGTGACGATGATGTCGGTGACACCGAGTTGCCGTCGTCCGCCGGTGACGTGGACGTGGGCGGCACCGCCGTGCAACTGGCCCTGGGCGCACAGCACACCTGCGCCCTGCTGGACACCGGGGCGCTGCGCTGCTGGGGCGCCAACGCCTACGGGCAGGTGGGCAACGGCAACCCTGACTACGCGACGCCCCTCACCCCCGTGGCGCTCGGCTCCGGCCTTCGCGCCGTCCAGGTCGCCGCTGGCGCGCAGCACACCTGCGCCCTGCTCGAGTCCGGTCAGCTCCAGTGCTGGGGCAACGGCGCCCGGGGCCGTCTGGGATACGCCAGCACGCGCTCCCTGTCCGCGCCCGGCGGCGCCTTCATCAACGTGGGCGGCGCGCCCGCCACGTCCGTCACCGCGGGCGGGCAGCACACCTGCGCCGTGCTCTCCTCTGGCCGCGCGCTGTGCTGGGGCTTCAACACGTCCGGGCAGCTCGGCTACGGCCACGTGCGCGCCATCGGCGATGACGAAGCACCCGCGCTCGCCGGGGGCATCCTCCTCGTGTCGCCCTGACACCGCGCACGGGAGGGCCCTGATGCCTGGCTGCCTGCCCTCCAGGCCCCTGCGGGTGCTTCCGGAGCAGGTTGCCGGACGTGGGGGGCAGTGAAGAACCTCCATCGACGGAGGGACTCCTTCATGGCCACCAACGACACGCGTCCCGCACCCACGCAGCCCGCCGAGGATTTCTACGGACGTCCAACGACTCCCCGCCAGGACGGCGAGCCCCAGCAGCCCCGTCCCGAAGAGGAGGACGAGCGCAAAGCCCGCCGCGAGCTGACCGAGGCCGATGAGAAGGGCATCCGTCCGCGCACCGGGGACGACGCCGACGACCGCGACCTGAGCCTCCACGACGCCAGCGGCCTGCAGCCGTATGACCCGCGCGAGCGCGCCCCGGGCGCATCGCTGGACGACATGCCGGACGGCGACGGCCCCCGCAGCGACGCGGGCACCAACCCGGTGTCCGACGTCTACCGCTACGGCCACCCGGACCGCCTGCCGGACCGCGAGCGCTGACCCACCGCGCCCTTCAAAACACCGAGGGCCAGGATCCGAGGCTCCCCGCCCCGGCCTGGCCCCTCGTTGTGTCTGGGATTGGAAGGCGCTTCAGCCCACGCGGCGCGGGGCGTGATCCAACCGGTGCGCGTCCACCCACGCATTGGCCTGCGCCATCGTGTCCACGAAGACGGTGTCGAAGCTGGCCGCGTGTCCGGTGAGCAGCATGGCCACGGACATCGCCTTGCCCACCACGCGCTGGGACAGGTCGGAGCCCACGTACACCACCGAGCGCATCCACTCCGCGCGCACGTTGTTGGCCAGGTACTTGCGGGACTCGGCGGGCAGCTCCGACCCCGGCACCTCCGCCACCAGGTAGAACGGCCCCTGCGCCGCCATCTCCTCGTACACGCGCAGCGCCCACTTCGCGTCCTGCAGCCCGACCACGCCCGTGTATTTCGTATGCAAGACGTCCGGCGCCGTCATGCGGATCCGGTGCGCGCCACACGTCCACTCGCGAATCTGTTGCTCCATGCGGTCCTCCCCCCAGCTTCCGGGGTGAACCCTACGCCGGACCCCGCCCGTCCAGGGAAGTGCCCCTGCCCTTTGGGACAAGGTTCCGCTGTCCATTGGATGTCAGACCCCCTCTGTACTGTGTACCCATTCCGACAGCCTTCCAGAGGGGGAAATCATGACGGAAACCCGTGAAATGCCGCGCGTCTCGGTGAACAAGCTGGGCGAGTACCTGGTCGCCACGCCCGCCCGCCGCAAGCGCATCATCCACGACCAGAAGCACCCGCCGGAGGCCCAGTACCTGCGCTATCCGGAGGCGTCCCAGGCCATCACGGACTTCCTCTGCCGGGGTCTGGATTTGAACGTGCTGCGGGAGTCCCAGCGCCGCTTCGCCTGCGCGGTGCCGCAGACGGAGTTCGAGGCCCAGCGCATGCAGCTGTGCTCGGAGGCGCTGGAGCGCTTCGCCGACCTGGTGCCGTGGTTGGATTTGGACGACGCCATCATCAGCGCGGTGGGGGCGGAGCCGCCCGTGCTGGAGATGGCCGGGGTCACCATCAGCGTGCGCCCGGAGGTGGTGGTGCAGCGGCTGGACAAGCAGGGCAACCCGCGCGTGGGGCTGATGAAGCTCTACTTCTCCAAGACGCACCCGCTGGACGAGCGCAGCGGGCAGTACATCGGCACGCTGCTGCAGCGCTTCGCGGAACAGCACCTGTGCCGGCTGGGCCCGGCGGACCACCGGCTGATGACGGTGGTGGACGTGTTCGCGGGCTCGCTGTTCGTCGCGCCGCGCGCGCACATCCGCCGGCTGGGCGACGTGGTGCTCGCGTGCGAGGAGATCGCCGAGCGCTGGGCCGTCCACTGACGGCCGGCCGGGCGGGCCGTCAGCGGGGCGCCGCTTCCTGACGGCGCCGGTGGGCGTCCAGCCACGCGCGGGCCCGGGCCTCCGAGTCCACGAACTCCGCCTCCAGCTTCGTGCCCCGGATGAAGTTGAGCGCCACCACGAGCGCGCGCAGCACCTCGCGATGCGTGCGCTTGGCGCCGAAGAAGACGGCCCCGCGGAACCACGTGGTGCTCACGTGTTCGGCCAGGTACTTGCGCGGCGCGACCGACAGCCCCTCGGAGCTGCTCAGGTCCACGACGAGGTACAGGGGCTTCTCCGGGTTCACCCCCAGCTCGTGGAACACGTCCACCAGCGCCCGCACGTCCGTCTCTGAAAACGCTCCCCGGACCTTGATCCAGAGGATGTCGGAGCCTTCCAGCGAGACACGCTGTGTCCCGAAGACCCACTCCCGCAGCACCGCCATGCCCTCTCCCACGCAGAGGGCCGAAGGGTACTCAAAACCCGGCCCCCGTCACCAGTCCGTGCCCCCTTCTTTCCGAGGGAATCCGCGGGTCCAACCCTCCGGGTCACGCACGCGCGCACGCCACGTGTCCTCCCGGGCCGGGTCATTCCTCGCACGTCGCGTCATGACGGCGGTTCGTGGCCGTTGTGTCACGCCCGGGTCAGCGCGGCGCGCGGGGAGCCTGGGCGTGCCTGGAAAGCCGCTATGCTCGTGGAGCGGGCGGCCAGGCGGACGGCCGTCCCTGGGCGCATCTCCGGCCGGTTGCCGGTACGCGCTTCCTTGCTCACCGTGAAGGGTCGCGCCGCTGGCGCGGGGGATGGGAGCGTGGTGCTGGAGTCCTTGTGGAGCAGACGCGCCGTGCTCGTGTCGGGCAAGGGCGGCGTGGGCAAGACGACGCTCTCCGCGGCGCTGGCGGTGGCGGCGGCGCGCGCGGGCCGGCCGGTGCTGCTGGCGGAGCTGTCTCCGGACGAGGGCGGCCCCTCCATGCTCGCGGGGCTGGTGGGCGCGCGGGAGGCCGGGCCGAAGGTGGTGTCCGCCGGGCCGAACCTGTCCTTCGTGCGGCTGTCCGCGCAGGAGGGCCACCGGCTGTTCCTGGAGGAGACCCTGCCCGTGAAGTGGCTGGCGGAGGCCGCGCTGCGCTCCAAGGCGCTGCGGCGCTTCCTGGAGGCGGGCCCGGCGCTCAAGGAGATGGGGCTGATGTTCCAGCTCCTGTCGCTGTTGCGCCGCACGCACCCGGACGGCCGCACGGTGCATCCGCTCACCGTGGTGGACCTGCCCGCCACCGGCCACGCCATGGCGCTGGCCACGCTGCCCAGGAGCATCCTGTCGCTGATGCCGGGCGGGCC
>NZ_RAWL01000261.1:0-12241 GCF_003668885.1 Corallococcus sp. AB049A
TTAAGTCGTCGGCAGCGTCAGATGTGTATAAAGAGACAGGCTCAAGACGCTCCAGAAGCTGTACGACGAGGAAAGCCAGGTGGTCATCACGGAGAAGGGCAGCCCCCCGCGGGCGCTCTTCTACGGCGAGGGCTTCCTCCAGGAAGACCTGCCCGTGGGCACCCGGGTCATCTTCCCCCGCCCCCCGCTGGAGGGCGTGCCCAACGTGAAGGCCGCCATCCGCTGGGCCATCAACCACCCGGAGGGCATGGACCCGCTGCACGCGCTGCTCAAGCCCGGCATGCGGCTGACGTGCGTCATCGACGACATCAGCGTGCCGCTGCCGCCCATGGTCACGCCGGACGTGCGCCAGTCCATCCTGGAGGTGGTGCTGGAGCTGTGCGCGGACAGTGGCGTGGACGACGTGCACCTGGTCATCGCCAACGCGCTGCACCGCCGGATGACGGAAGGTGAGATGAAGCGCATGGTGGGCGAGAAGATCTTCGACGCCTACTACCCGGACCGCTACTACAACCACGACGCGGAAGACCCGGACGGGATGACGGAGCTGGAGCGCACCAGCCACAACGAAGTGGTGGCGGTGAACCGGCGCGTCGCGGAGAGCGACCTCATCGTCTACGTGAACATCAACTTCGTGCCCATGAACGGCGGGCACAAGTCCATGGGCACGGGCGTGACGAACTACGCGTCGCTGCGGCACCACCACAACCCCAAGACCATCCGCGAGTCGGACTCCTACATGGAGCCGAAGGCGAGCGCGCTCTACACGAAGAACTCGCGCATCGGCACGGTCATCGACAACACGCTGAAGGTCTTCCACATCGAGACCACGCTGAACAACCGCATGTTCGGCGCGCCCACGGACTTCCTCGCGAAGAAGGAGGAGGACTACACGGAGGCGGACCGGCTGAAGTTCCAGGCCCTGCGCTACACGCTGTCCAAGCTGCCCCGCGCGGCGGCGCGCAAGGTGCTCAACGCCATCCCCGCGCCCTACGACGTGACGGGCGTGTTCGCGGGCGCCACGGAGCCCACGCACGCGAAGACGCTGGAGCAGAGCTGGAAGCAGTACGTGGTGCCGGTGGAGGGACAGAGCGACATCGTCATCTTCCCCATCCCGTTCGTCAGCCCCTACAGCGTCAACTCCATCCTCAACCCGCTGCTCGTGCAGGTGATGGGGCTGGGCTACTTCTACAACCTCAACCGGGGCGTGCCGCTGGTGAAGAAGGGGGGCGTGCTCATCCTCCTGCACCCGGCCTACGACGAGTTCGACCCCGTGCAGCACCCCAGCTACATCGAGTTCTTCCACCGGCTGCTGCCGGAGACGCGGGACTCCATGAAGCTGGAGCACAAGTACGAGAAGGAGTTCGCGGAGAACCCCAGCTACGTGCACCTGTACAGGAAGGGCAACGCCTACCACGGCGTGCACCCCTTCTACATGTGGTACTGGGGCGAGAACGGCCGCCAGCACGTGGGCAAGGTCATCGTCGCGGGCGCGGAGAACAACCACGTCCCGGCCCTGCTCGGCTGGGACCGCACGGACACCCTCTCCGAGGCGATTGAAGAGGCGCGCGGCTTCATGGGGCGCTCGGCGTCCATCAGCCTGCTGCGCATCGCGCCCACGGTGATGGTGGACGTGAAGTGAAAGGGTCGCACACGGACATGGCCACGCCTCCCTCGCTGGACGTCACCCAGGTCTTCACCGGCAAGCGCATCGTCTTCGTCGGCACCACCGGCTTCGTGGGCAAGGTGACGCTGTCGATGCTGCTGACCCACTACGGCGACGTGCTGGACCGGGTCTACGTCGTCGTGCGCAAGGGCAGCGCCGCGTCCGCGGAGCGCCGCTTCTTCGACAAGGTGGCCCCCAGCGAGCCCTTCCAGCCGCTGCGCGACCGCCTGGGCGACGAAGGCGCCATGGCGTTCATCCAGGCGAAGTGCACCATCCTGGATGGCGACATCACCGACCCCCTGGTGGGCCTGGAGGAGGCGCAGGTCGCGGCCCTCACCGGGCAGGTGCACGCCATCGTCAACTGCGCGGGCCTGGTCTCCTTCAACCCGTCGCTGGAGGTGGGCCTCAACGTCAACACCCACGGCGTGAAGAACGCGGTGGCGCTGGCGCTGCGCTGGAGCGTGCCGCTCATCCACATGTCCACCGCGTTCGTGGTGGGCAACCGCAGCGGGCTCGTCTTCGAGGACGAGCCGGTGCTGGGCTACTTCCCCAAGCACGACGAGATGGACGGGCGCGACTTCAGCCTGGAGCAGGAGCTGGCGGACGCGGAGAAGATCGTCGCCCGCCTGCGCGAACAGGCGGATGACAAGGCGCTCACCTCCCTCTTCCGGCAGAAGGCGCTGGACCGCCTGGAGGAAGAAGGCCGCGACGCCACGGATGAGAAGACGCTGCGCCTGGCCGTGGGCCGCGAGCGCAAGCTGTGGCTGTCCGGCGAGCTGGTCCGCGCGGGCATGGAGCGCGCGCAGCACTGGGGCTGGCCCAACACGTACACGTACGCCAAGCACCTGGGTGAACAGGTGATGGCCGCGACGCCGGGGCTTCGCTACTCCATCGTGCGGCCCTCCATCGTGGAGAGCGCGGCGCACTTCCCGTTCCCCGGCTGGAACGAGGGCTTCACCACGTCCGCGCCGCTGGCGTACGCGGGCATCAAGGGCCAGCGCGGCATCCCCGCGGGCGACCACGCCATCCTGGACATCATCCCGGTGGACCAGGTGGCGGGCGCCACGCTGGGCATCACCGCGCACGCGATGCAGGTGGAGGAGCGCCGCGTCTACAACCTGGCGTCCGGTGACGTGAACCCGTTCCTCGCCAGCCGCTCCGTGGAGCTGGTGGGCCTGTACCGCCGCCGCTACTACCGCAACCGCGAGACGGGCAACACGCTGGTCAACGCGCTGCGCTCGCGCATCGAGCCGCAGCCGGTGAGCAAGCAGGAGTTCCAGCTGCTCAGCGCGCCCATGCTGGCCAAGGGCGCGAAGCTCTTGAAGAAGGCCATGGACGAGGTGCGGCCCGCGTGGGGCGCGCCCCGCGTGCAGGCCATGATGGACAAGGCCCGCGTCGCGCTGGACGAGGTGGAGTCCCAGGCGGGCAGCCTCTCCGGCCTCATCGAGCTGTTCCTCCCCTTCCTCTGGGAGAACCGCTACGTCTTCCGCTGCGACAACACGCGCTCCGTCTACGAGCGCATGGTGCCGGCGGACCGCGCGAAGATTGACTGGGCGCCGGACCGCATCGACTGGCGCGAGTACTTCCTGGGCACGCACCTGCCCGGCCTGGAGAAGTGGGTGTTCCCGGGCCTGGACGAGGAGCGCGAGAAGCGCACCGCCATCCCCGCGCACCGCGACCTCTTGGAACTCTTCGAGGCCACCGTGCACGCGTACCGCCACCGGGTGGCGTTCCGCATGGCCGCGGGGGAGAAGGAGGAGCGCTTCACCTTCGGCGAGGTGCACCGCTACGCGGCCCGCGTGGGCAGCTACCTCATGGCCCAGGGCATCAAGCGCGGCGACCGCGTGCTGCTGGTGTCAGAGAACCGGCCGGAGTGGGCCATCAGCTACTTCGGCATCCTGCGCGCGGGCGGCACCGCCGTCCCCGTGGACCCCGCGCTCACGGAAGCGGAGGTGGTCAACATCGCGAAGCGCGCGGCGGCGAAGCAGTGCCTCGTGTCCGAGCAGGCCGCCCAGGACTTCCCCGGCCTCTTCGCGGCGCTGGGTGAAGGCGTGGGCGTGGCGAGCCTCGCGGAGGCCATGACGGGCGACCCGGCGTTCCCGGACCGCATTGGCCCGGTGAGGAAGTCCGCCGCCGCCGACGACGTGGCGAGCGTCATCTTCACCTCCGGCACCACCGGCACGCCCAAGGGCGTGATGCTCACCCACCGCAACTTCGCGTCGCTGGTGGCGAAGCTGGCGGGCGCGTTCGACGTGGGCGTGGGCGACGGCGTGCTGTCCGTGCTGCCCCTGCACCACACCTTCGAGTTCTCCGCCGGCTTCCTCACGCCGTTCATGCGCGGCGCGGAGATCACGTACATCGACGAGCTCACGTCGGACCGGCTGGGCGACGTCTTCGAGACGGGCCGCGTGACGGCGATGATTGGCGTGCCCGCGCTCTGGCAGCTGTTGCACCGCAAGATTACCCAGGAGATGGCCGCGCGCCCGCCGCTGGTGGAGCAGGCGCTCAAGGCGCTGATGGCGGCCAACGGGGAGCTGCGCAACCGCAGCTCGCTCAACCTGGGCAAGCTGTTGTTCTGGCCGGTGCACCGCAAGTTCGGCGGCCGGGTGAAGGTGCTGGTGTCGGGCGGCTCCGCGCTGTCCGAAGAGGTGCACCAGGCCTTCCACGAGCTGGGCTTCACCATGCGCGAGGGCTACGGCCTCACGGAGGCCGCGCCGGTGCTGGCGGTGTCGGAAGCCACCAACAAGCGCATCAAGGGCACGGTGGGCAAGGCGCTGCCGGGCATCGAGTTCAAGGTCCTCAACCCGGACAACGACGGCATTGGCGAGGTGCTGGCCAAGGGCCCGAACGTGATGGCGGGCTACTTCGGGGACCGCGAGGCGACCGAGGCCGTGGTGAAGGACGGCTGGCTGCACACGGGCGACCTGGGCCGCATGGACGACGAGGGCCGCCTGTACCTCATGGGCCGCGCCAAGGACGTCATCGTCGACGCCAACGGCAAGAACGTCTACCCGGACGAACTGGAAGAGCTCTACCAGGAGCACGAGCACATCAAGGAGCTGTCCATCGTCGGCCTGCCGGATGACGCCGGCGGTGAGAAGGTGGCGTGCCTCTGCGTGCCGGACTTCAAGGACCGCCCGCGTGAAGAGGTGCGCCACGAGCTGGAGGAGCACTTCCGCAAGGTGAGCGCGGGCATGCCCTTCTACCGGCGCGTGAAGGTGCTGCGCTTCTGGGACGGCGAGCTGCCGCGCACGTCCACCCGCAAGGTGAAGCGCAAGCGCGTGGTGGAGGAGCTGCAGCGGCTGGACCGCGTGGCGGCCAGCGCGGGCCGCGTGAAGGAGAAGGCGCAGGCGGCGCCCACCACGGGTGGCGTGTCGGACTGGCTCTACCCGCTCGTTGCCGAGGTCTGCCACCGCCCTGTGTCGGACGTGAAGCCGGACGCGCAGCTCATTGGCGACCTGGGCTTCGACTCGCTGATGCTCACGGAGATGTCCGTGGCGCTGGAGGGCGCGGGCGTGCCGCTGCCCGCCATTGAAGACCTGACGCAGGTGCAGACGGTGGAGGACCTGCGCAAGCTGGTGGTGGCCTCCGGACGCCGGCCTTCGGCGGAGACGCGCGCGCGCGACATCAAGAAGGAGGCCGAGCGCGCGGAGGAAGCGGAGATTCCGGTGCCGGAGGCGGTGTCCGCGCTGGGCCGTCAGCTGATGTCCTTCGGGCAGAAGGTGCTCTACGGCGGCGTCTTCGACGTGAAGGTGACGGGCAAGACGTTCATCCCCCAGAACCGCAACTTCCTCGTCATCGCCAACCACGCCAGCCACCTGGACGCGGGCCTGGTGCGCGTGGTGCTGGGCGACCAGGGCGAGCGCATGGTGTCGCTGGCCGCGCGCGACTACTTCTTCGACACGCCGCTCAAGCGCGCGTGGTTCGAGAACTTCACCAACCTCATCCCCATTGACCGGCAGGGCAGCTTGCGCGAGTCGCTGCGGGTGGCGGGCGAGGCGCTGCGGCAGGGCTTCAACGTCCTCATCTTCCCGGAGGGCACGCGCTCCAAGACGGGCGAGCTGATGGAGTTCAAGCCGACGCTGGGCTACCTGTCGCTCACCTACGGCGTGGACGTGCTGCCGCTGTACATCCACGGCGCGTACGAAGCCCTGCCCAAGGGCTCCATGTTCCCGAAGACGAAGGAGCTGGAGGTGCACGTGGGCCCGGCGCTGGAGTACGCGTCGCTGAAGGCCCGGGCGCAGGGCATGGCGCGCTCGGAGGGCTACCGCTACGTGACGCACATCGCGGAGGAAGCGGTGCGCGCGCTGAGGGCGGGCAAGGTGCTGGACCTGGAGCAGGTGGGCGCGGACCGGGACTTCACCCCGCCCGCCCGGGCCCTGCCGGAAGGGAAGGACGCGTGAAGCTGCTCGTCACCGGAGGCACGGGATTCCTGGGCACGCACCTGGTGCCCAAGCTGGTGGCCGCGGGCCACGACGTGCGGCTCATCGCGCGCTCGAAGCCGTCAGGCCCCGCGTTCGCGAAGACGGAAGTGCGGCAGGGCGACCTGAAGGACCGGGACGCCGTGCGCCGCGCGCTGGAGGGCGTGGACGCCGTCTACCACCTGGCGGGGCTCGTCTCCTTCCAGAACAAGGACGCGCGGCGGATGTACGAGCTGCACGTGGACTGCACGCGCGAGCTGCTTCGCGACGTGCGCGAAGCGGGCATCCAGCGCGTCATCCTCGGCTCCACCTCCGGCACCATCGCGGTGTCGAAGGAGGACCGCGTGGGCACGGAGGACGACGACTACCCCATCACCACCGTGGCCCACTGGCCCTACTACCTGTCGAAAATCTACGAAGAGAAGCTGGCGCTGGAGTACTGCCGCAAGCACTCCATCCCGCTGGTGGTGCTCAACCCCAGCCTGCTGATGGGGCCCGGGGATGACCGCCTGTCGTCCACCTGGACGGTGGTGAAGTTCCTCAACCGGGAGATTCCGTCCATGCCCGGCGGCGGCATCTCCTTCGTGGACGCGCGCGACGCGGCGGAGGCCTTCGCGCAGGCGCTCACCCGGGGCGAGGTGTACGGCCGCCACCTGATGGGCGTGAACATGGCCATGCCGGACTTCTTCGACCGGCTCCAGCGCCTCACCGGCGTCCCCGCCCCGCGCATGAAGCTGCCGCGCGAGGTGAACATCTGGGGCGGCAAGCTGCTGGAGCAGGTGGCGAAGTGGCGCGGCGTGACGTCCAAGCTCGACCCGCAGGAGGTCGAGATTGGCGAGCACTTCTTCTACCTGGAGCCCGCCAAGGCCGAGCGCGAGCTGGGCTTCAAGGCGCGCGACGTGCACGAGACGCTGCTCGACACCGTGCAGTACATCTACGGGAAGATGCCGCCCGGAAACCTGCCCGGCACCCGCGGCCGGCTGGCCGAGTCGCGCGAAGGCACCTGACGTTCGTTGAAGCGGGGCGCGAGCGGGCCCTTACGGGTTCGCCGCGCCGCCGTGCACCCGGCCGCCGCTCACGCGCTCCACGAGCCGGGCGGCGTTCGGGTCGGTGTCCTTCCGGTGCCACACCCAGGCGGCGCCCAGGAAGGCCACGCCCAGCAGGACGAGGATGAGGCGGGCCAGGAAGGACGGGCCGCCGCCGCGTTCGTCCGCCATGGCCTTCAGCCCACCACGCGGTTGCGGCCGGACTTCTTGGCCTTGTAGAGGTTCGCGTCCGCCACCTTGATGAACTGGGACGGCTCCGACATCTCCGAGGCGACTTCCGCCACGCCGATGGAGATGGTGACCGGGATGTCCTTGTCCTCGAAGGCGAAGCGCTTGTCCTCCACCAGCTTGCGGATCTTCTCCGCGAACAGGCGCGCCTTGTCCGGCCCGTCCTCCGGCATGACGATGGCGAACTCCTCGCCGCCGTAGCGCGCGAAGCACTGCTCGCGGCGCACCAGCCGTTTGATGGACTGGGCCATTTCGCGCAGCACGTAGTCACCGGCCAGGTGGCCGTGCACGTCGTTGATCTGCTTGAAGTGGTCGATGTCGAACATCATCAACGACAGCGTGCGCTGGTACCGGTGCGAGCGGCCCATCTCCCGCTCCAGGTACTCCAGGAAGTAGCGCTTGTTGTTGATGCCGGTGAGACCGTCCGCGATGGTCAGCGTGTAGATGGTCTCGTGGTACTGGGTCTCGATGTTGTCGCCATCGAGGAACTTGAAGATGGAGCCTCCCACCTTCACCAGGTCCCCGCTGCGCAGGGGCTGCGCCTGGAGCACCTCCCGGTCGTTCAGGTAGGTGCCGTTGGTGGACTGGAGGTCCTCCACGAACGTCTTGCCCTGACGGGTCCAGATGCGCGCGTGGCGGCGGGACACGTTGTCCAGGTCCACCACGATGTGGTTGTGCTGGTCGCGACCGATGGTGAACTCGGTCTCTTCCAGGACGTACTTCTTGCCCAGCTCAGGGCCGTGGATCTGCACGAGGCAGCACTCGGCGCCGCGCTCGGGACCCGGGGTGAGGCTGGAGATCTTGGTGACTCGCGTTTGGTCGCCAGACATCGCGCCGGCCACGGTAGCACGCAAGGTCCGGGGAAGCCATGCAAGCCAAGAGGACGCACGGGGTTGCGCCCCTCCTCCTACATGCCGCGAAAACGGGAGGTCGGATTCCTCCCATCCACCCCGCCCGGTTGGGCACTCAACGGAAGGCTTCAAGGGGGCCGCGCGGCCATTGTGAGCCAGCGGCCGGGGGCTAACGTGGCTGGCACCTATGTCAAAGCTGCTGGCCATGATTCTGGCGGGAGGCGCTGGCACGCGCCTGGAGCCCCTGACCCGTGAGCGCGCGAAGCCCGCGGTGCCGTTCGGTGGGCGCTACCGCATCATCGACTTCGTCCTCTCCAACTTCGCCAACTCCGGTGTGTACCGGATGAAGGTGCTGACCCAGTACAAGAGCGACTCGCTCAACAACCACCTGTCACGCGCGTGGCGCCTGACGGCGTTCCTGGGTCACTACGTGGAGGCGGTGCCCGCGCAGATGCGCACCGGCGTGGACTGGTACAAGGGCAGCGCGGACGCCATCTACCAGAACCTCAACATCATCACGGACGAGGAGCCGGACCACATCTTCGTCTTCGGCGCGGACCACGTGTACCGGATGGACGTCCGCAAGATGCTGGACTTCCACATCCAGCGGAAGGCCGCGTGCACGGTGGCGGCCATCCCCGTCCCCATCGAGCAGGGGCGCGAGTTCGGCATCATCGACGTGGGGCCGGACGGGCGGATGCTCCAGTTCCTGGAGAAGCCCAAGGACCCGCCGCCCATGCCGGGCAACCCGAAGATGTGCCTGGCCTCCATGGGCAACTACCTCTTCACCACGGACACGCTGGTGAAGCAGGTGGTGCGCGACGCGGCGGACGAGACGAGCGCGCACGACTTCGGCAAGTCCATCATCAGCGAGCTCTACAAGCACGAGCCCGTGTACGTGTACGACTTCGCGCAGAACACGGTGGCCGGCCAGGAGGACAAGGAGCGCGGCTACTGGCGGGACGTGGGGAACATCGACGTGTACTACCAGTCCAACATGGACCTGGTGGAGGTGGACCCGACGTTCAACCTGTACAACGACCGCTGGCCCATCATCACGCAGCCCAACAACTACCCGCCGGCGAAGTTCGTCTTCGCGGACCGGGAGAACAAGCGCGTGGGCACCGCCACGGACTCGCTGGTGGCGGAGGGCTGCATCATCTCCGGCGGCCACGTGCACCGCTCCGTGCTGTCGCCGAAGGTGCGGGTGAATTCCTATTCGGAGGTGGAGGACTCCATCCTCTTCGAGAACGTCACCATTGGCCGCCGCTGCCGCATCAAGCGGGCCATCATCGACAAGAACGTGGAGATTCCGCCCGGGATGACCATTGGCTACGACCCGGTGGAGGACAAGCGCCGCTTCCACGTCACGTCCGGCGGCGTCGTCGTCATCCCCAAGGGGATGAAGGTCACCTGACCTGAAGCGGCGGCGGTGAGGACTTCAGGCGGGCGCTCCCGGAATCACTTCCGGGGCGCCCGCTTCGCTTTTCGTCAGCCCATGCGGAACGCGGCCTTCACGTCCGGCCGGTTGAGCACGATGAGCGACCAGATGCCCGGCACGAGCGACAGGCAGGAGCACGGGCCGCAGCACGGGATGCAGCAGAGGATGGCGGCCGTCAGGGCCCAGCCGTAGCTCCGCAGGTTCTTCATCTTCCAGGCGCCGAAGCCCACCAGCCCGTTGAACACCAGTCCGGGCACGGTGAGCACGAAGCGGCCCAGCGGGGTCATCATCCACCGCAGGGCCTCCTTCCACTGCTCGGGGATGTCCTGGTTGCCGTAGAAGGACTCCAGCTGCGACATGTCCGCCGGCGTCACCAGGCTCACCAGCGAGTACAGGAAGGTGAGGCCCGCCATCACCATCATCAGGATGGCGGGGATGGCCAGGTCCTGCGCGGCCTTCGCGCGCGAGGGGTCGAAGTCAGGCGGGGGAAGGTCTCGGGTTTCGTCCATGGTGGGGGGCTCAGGCCGGCTGGCGCATGGAGGCGACGGGGCGCTTCTCGAAGGCGGCCAGGGTGGTGGCGATCTCCTGGTTCACCTGCCGCAGCATGTCCTGCTTCTCCCGGAACGGCAGGAAGGCGCTCTTGAAGCCGGACACGATGATGGTGGTCAGGTCCTCCAGCGACAGGCCCAGGTTGCGGTGGGCCAGCCACAGCTCCTTCGTCACGGTGGTGTCGGTGATGAGGCGGTTGTCCGTGTTGATGGTCACCCGCAGGCCGTAGTCGAAGTAGAACTTGAGCGGGTGGGACTCCAGCGAGGACACCGCGCCCGTCTGGACGTTGGAGGACGGGCAGACCTCCATGGGGATGCGGTGGTCGTTGACGTAGTTGAGCAGGTCGCCGTCCTCGCGCAGCCGGGTGCCATGGCCGATGCGGTGCGCGCCCAGCGAGTGGATGGCCTGGGAGATGGACTCCGGGCCGTACGCCTCACCCGCGTGCGCGGTGCAGTTGACGTTGTTCTTGAGGATGAGGCGGAAGGCGTCCAGGTGGTCCTTGGCCGGGAAGCTGGCCTCGGCGCCCGCCAGGTCGAAGCCCACGACGCCGCGGTTCTTGTACGCCACGGACAGCTCCGCCAGGCGCATGGACGTCTGCGGGTTGATGTGGCGGATGCCGCAGACGATGACGGCGCACTTGATGCCCGTCTCCTTCTTGGCGGCGCGCAGGCCCTCCAGCACGGAGTCGATGACGGTGGTCATCTTCAGGCCCTTCTGCAGGTGCAGCGCGGGCGAGTAGCGCACCTCCAGCCAGCGCACGTTCTCCGCGGCGGCGTCCACGGCCAGCTCGTAGGCGGCGCGGTAGAGCGACTCGGCGGTCTGCAGCACGGAGAGCGTCACGTCGAACGCGACGAGGTACTCCTCCAGGCTCTTGCACACCTGGCCCATGTGGATGGCCTTGGCCAGGCCGTCCTCGGTGTCGGCCATGAGCTTGATCTTCTGCTGCTCGGCCAGCTCCAGGATGGTCTTGAGGCGCATGGACCCGTCCAGGTGGCAGTGCAGGTCCGTCTTGGGGAGCGCGTGGAGCAGCTCCTCCGTCACCGCCAGCGTGGGGGGCGGGATGATGTCCGTACGCCGGGCGGATGAAGGGATGCCGGTGGCGTTGGGGGTTTCGTCGTCACGAATCGTGGGCATGGTCGAAGTTCCTCGCTTGCGTCATCCTCCCCCAAACCATGCCGTCCCGCGCCTGTCCACGCCTGCTCCTGGTGCCCTGCCTGACGTTGACGCTGGCCGTCATGGCGTGCCAGCGCGCGCCGGTGGAAAAGGCCTTCCAGTACTCCAGTGACGCGCCCTCCAGGACGGGGCTCACCGCCCTCCAGGACGGGGTGCTCCTGGGCAACGAGGTGGGCGCGGTGGTGCGCCTGGACCGCGAGGGCCGGCCCGTGTGGACCGCCCGACTGGGCCGTGAGGTGGCGGTGGCCCCCGCCTTGGCCGGGGACAGCGTCGTCGTGGGGACGGTGGTGGGGGAGGTGGCCTGTCTGTCCCTCCAGGACGGCAAGGAGCGCTGGCGCCTGGGAGGCGAGCCCCCCGTCCTGACACCGCCCGTGGTGGACGACGCCGGACACACCGTCTTCCTGGTGGCCCCCGACGGCGCGGTGCGGGCCCTGGCGGTGGACTCCGGGCAAGTGAGATGGAAGCGGCCGGCCCCCGCCCCGGCGAAGTCGTTGGAGCCACAGCCATCCGTGGCCCCGGCGCTCCGGGCGGCGCCGGTGCTGGTGGAGGGCGTGCTGGTGGTGCCGCTGGGCACCGGGCTGTGGGCGCTGGACGCGGAGAGCGGGGAGCCGCGCTGGTCCCAGCCGGTGACGGAGGTGGTGGGGCTGGACTCGGAGCGCGACACCGTCTTCGTGGCCACGCGGCCGGGCCGGGTGCTGGCGCTGTCGGTGAAGGACGGGAGCACGCGCTGGGAGCAGCGCTTCGCGGACGGGGTGACGGGGCCTCCCGCGCGGGCGCTGGGCGCTTTGTGGCTGGGCGCGGGCCCGTCGTCGCTGGTGGGGCTGTCCACGGCGGAGGGCCGGGAGGTGGCGCGGGTGGAGCTGCCC
>NZ_RAWL01000262.1:0-12171 GCF_003668885.1 Corallococcus sp. AB049A
GAGCTGGACCGTGTCCGCCCCACTTGGGGGCGGACGCGGTGGGGCTTGGACTGAATCAACAGGCGGAAGGCCATTGCCCCATGAGCGCGGAGGCACGGCCCGGACCGCGATGTTCAAGGCCCTCAGCGCAAAGATCCGAGCCGCAGGAGGCGGCGCAAGCCATCGCATGTCGGGTCACGAATCAGGGGGACCCGGGCAGTGGGCGTTGGGCGGGCCAGAGGAGGCCAGTCCTTCAGCGACAGGCTCCATGAGAGGAGAGGGTGCAACCCCGCTCGCATCAGCGTCCCCATCCGTTGGAGCACGGAGGCCAAGGCCGCGCTCCTCCAAGTCGGAAGGTCCGTTCCTCACGGTGGCCAACGCGGGCGCGTCGATCACGTTCTCCTGGGCACCAGGGCCCGCCGGTGTCTCGTTCTGCTCCGTGATGAGCGCGGGGACGCCAGGAGGGGCTTCCTGGGCGAGTGAGGGTTCAGGAACCGCATGCTTCTGGGCGACAGGCGCGAAGGCATTCAGCACAAGGTCATCGTGTGCCTTCATCAGCGTCGGCAGTTCCTGCTGGATGGCCCGCGTGTCGCGATCATGCAGGGCATCCTTCGCGCAGTTCACCCACTGGCGCAGCGGCTCACCTCCCAGAAGAGGCAGCAACTGGGCCGCGCCGACCATGAAGGCCCGCTGCAGGGACTGCACGAGAAGCACATGCCCGGGCCGGTCCGCCACCCGGGCCGCCAGCCGCAGCAACTCGAACTCCAACTGGGCGCAGTAGGCCCCCGACTCCCAGCGCGCCGCGTCCCAGAGTCCGAAGCAGATGCTCCCCAGTTGGTCCAGGTCCCGCATGGAAGCCCGTGTGCAGCAGTCGGACAGGAGCTCCACCAGCACCTGCCGCCGGAGGCTGAAGTAGCCCTCCAGGAGCCACCGGGCCTCTGGAGAGCGCGTGTCATGCAGCGCCAGGCCCAGGTTCTCCAGGGTTAGCGACTCATCCAGCGGCACCGCGCGCGTCTTGCGTCCGGGCCGCTGCACCACCAGGCCCCGTGCCGCCAGCCGCCGCAGCGCTTCGCGCATGGTGCCCCGGCAGACGTCATAGTGACGCGCCAGCTTCGCCTCCGAGCCGAACTGCCCGCTCGGGTGAATCCGTCCCAGCGCGATGTCGCGCTCAATCTGCGCTTCCACGTACGCCACGAGCCCGCCGTGTCCCATCCCCATTCCCCTTCCTCGTCCCAGCATCGCCATCCAACCACAGGGGTCTGACATGGACGCGTGAGTCCCCCCTCCGGAGCCGGACGAAAAAAACCTGTCCGACTGTCGGACAGGTTTTTCGGCAACCGCCCCCGGGCGGCTGCCCATGGTCGTGGCGCGCCGCGGTCGCTGGATTTGCTGACGGCCCGCTGATGACTTGCGTAGATACCGGCTCATGCGGAAATCCTGGCCGTACGCAGTGGTGATGCTGCTGGTGCTCTTTGTCGTGCCCCGGCTGTTGCGCCACTTCGTCCCCGACCCACAGCTGGCGCAGATGCTGCTTCCCGTCTCCCTGTTCGTCCTGCTGGTGCCGACGGCTCTCTACTTTCTTCCTCGGTACCGCCGGAGCAAGAAGCTCACGGACGAGGGGCTTCAGTTGTTGTTGGAGGGGAGGGTGGCCGCTGCGCTCGAGCGCTTCGAGGCGTCGCGGCCCCTGGCGAAGGTCCAGGTCATTCCCACGTACAACATCGGCATCGCCCGGCTCCAACTCTGGCAACTGCCGGTGGCGAAGCAGGAGCTTGCGAGTCTGGAGGCGCGGAAGGATTTGACGCCGCAGTTTCGCGCTGTGCTGTCCGCGGCGCTCGCGCTCGTGGATGCGCTTGAAGGTCGGCTGGCACGGGTGGCACCCCGGCTGACCGAGGCGAAGTCGCGGGTGGACTTTCCCTTGGTGTTCGCACCGCTCGCTTCCGCGGTGGTGGCGTGCCGTGAGGGGCGTTGGGCCGAAGCCCGCACGCTGCTGTCCGATGCAGCGCTGGAAGATCTCAAGGGACCCCTGCTCGGACTCAAGAAGGTGCTGGAGGCCTGGTGCTTGGAGCAGCTCACGGGGGAGGAGAGGTCCGTGGACGCCATCGCTCTCTTCGGGGAGGCGTCACAGGATTCGCTCCAGGCCGCGTGGCCGGAGCTCGTGGACTACGTGGTGGAGCATTCGCGCTGAGCAGAAAGGACCTGTCAGTCTCCCCGGGTACCAGCCGGTAGCCCACGCCCCACACCGTCTCCACGCACTTCACCGGACCCAGCTTGCGCCGCAGCCGCGACACGTGGACGTCCAGCGTGCGCTCCGTGCCCTCGCGCTCCGGATCCAACACGTGCTCCACCAGCCACTGCCGCGTCACCGCCTCCCGCAGCCTGCGAGCCAGCGCCGCGAGCAGCTCGAACTCCACCCGCGTGAGCTCCACCGGCCGCCCCCGCACCTGCACCCGGACCTTGTCCAACGTGTCGTTGCGCGCGCCCAGGATGAGCACCGGGACCTCCGAGAAGATCCGCAGCGCCTTGAGCATGTCCAGGCCGTAGGTGCCCGGCAGCATCAGGTCCAACACCAGGCAATCCTTGCGCGGAAGCGCCGCGACTCAGGAGAAGCGCGCGCGGAAGGCGGCGAGCAGTGGACCCGCTGCCCGTCCGTCCGCCGGGGACTTCGGCCCGCCCTCGGGCAGGGTGGCGCCCAGTTCCTCCAGCGCGGGCTTCATGGACTCGTAGGCGTGGAGCGCGTCGGGCGCGTTGTCGAAGAAGCGCGGATGCGACAGCCAGCCGGAGATGCCGCACGTGACGACGTGGAAGGAGCGCGAGTCGTCCGCTTCGTAGGTGAGGCGCAAGAGGTCGCGGAAGCCCTCGTCCCGCACGATGGTGCCTCCCTGGCTGCCCATGCCCCCGAGCGTCGCGCCGCCCTCGTAGTCGCTCCAGTCCGTGCCCATGCCCCACGCATAGCACCCCATGGGCTGACGCGGGCGCCGCGCCGTTGCCCGCGGAGCCGGGGTTGTCGCCTCCCACGCACCGCCCAACGTTTGCGGTGTGGGGGGACGTCGTCATGTCCGCGGAAACCATTCATGCGCCGCGCTACTCCGAGGAGATCGTGCCCTTCCTCGCGGGCGACGGCCGCGCACTGCACCTGGTGCACCTGCGCGGCGTCGAGAAGGCGGACAAGGGGCCGGTGGTGCTGGTGCACGGGGCTGGCGTGCGCGGGAACATCTTCCGCGCGCCGGTGCGCCAGACCGTCGTGGATGCACTGATTGAAGACGGCTGGGACGTGTGGCTGGAGAACTGGCGCGCCAGCATGGACGTGGAGCCGGGCGAGTGGACCCTGGACCAGGCCGCCGTCATGGACCACCCGCCCGCCATCCGCACCGTGCGGGAGAAGACGGGGGCGGACAAGGTCAAGGCCATCATCCACTGCCAGGGCTCCACCAGCTTCACCATGGCCGCCGTGGCGGGGCTGCTGCCGGACGTGGACCTCATCCTCTCCAATGCCGTATCGCTGCACCCGGTGGTGCCCGCGACCGCGAAGGTGAAGCTGCACTACGCCGTGCCGCTGGTCGCGCAGTTGACGCCCTTCCTGGATCCGCAGTGGGCCTACGGCGGCCCCACGCGCACGGCCCGGATGCTGACGCGCGTGGTGCAGGCCACGCATCACGAGTGCGAGAACCTGGTCTGCCGCTGGACGAGCTTCACCTACGGCACGGGCTTCCCGGTGCTGTGGCGCCACGAAAACCTCAACGCCCAGACGCACGAATGGCTCCAGCACGAGTTCGGCCCGGTGCCCTTCAGCTTCTTCAAGCAGATGGACCAGTGCGTGCGCGCGGGCCACCTGGTGCCGGTGGAGGGCTTCCGCTCGCTGCCGGAGGACCTGGGCGAGCGCGAGCCCCAGACGGACGCGAGGTTCGTCCTCTTCGCGGGCGAGGAGAACCGCTGCTTCCTCGCGGAGAGCCAGCGCAGGAGCTTCGAACACCTGGAGCACTTCCACCCGGGCCGGCACGCGCTGCACGTGCTGCCGGGTTACGGCCACCTGGACGTCTTCATGGGCAAGCGCGCGTCCCAGGACGTCTTCCCCCTCATCCTCAAGGAGCTGGATCGCTCCACGCTCCACTGAAGAAAGGCCCGCCATGTTCCTGCCCCGACGCATCCAGCAACAGTCCGGCCGCTACTCGCGGGTGGACGGCATCCCGTACGCGCTGCCGGTGGACTCGAAGGGCGCCCCGGCCATGGTGGCCGCCTTCACGGTGGACGCCCGCCGCGCGGCCAGCCTGCTGCCCGGCAACGAACTGCACCCGCTGCGCATCTCGAGAGACAGGGCCGTGCTGCTCGTCTCCGTCATCGACTACAAGCGGACGGACATTGGCGCGTACATCGAGTTCAGCATCGCGCTCGCGTGCACGCACGGCGCCCGGCCCGCGCCGCCCATCCTTCCGGTGCTGTTCCAGAAGCGCTTCGGCCTGGGGCAGTACGTGGTGGACCTGCCGGTGAACACGGAGGTCTCCGTGAAGGGCGGCAAGGGCATCTGGGGCATGCCCAAGCACCTGGCCCGGCTGGACTTCCGGGTGGAGAACGGCTCCGTGAGCAGCCGGTACGAGGAGGGCGGCCAGCAGGCGGTGCGCGTGCGGATTGAGCGCCCGAAGCTCGCGTGGCTGCCCCTGCGGATGGCGGCGGTGAACTACTGCGCCTTCCGGGGGATGCTGATGAAGTCCACCATCTACTTCCGGGGCCGCTTCGGCTTCCGGTTGGGCAAGCGCGCGTGGGGCACGCTGGAGCTGGGGGACCATCCGCGCGTGCAGGTGCTGCGGGACCTGAGCATCTCCCCGCGCCCCTTCCTCACCGGGTTCTTCCCGTCATCCACCGGCGTGCTGGATGACCACTTCGAGGCGTGGTTCCTCAGCGAGCCCACGCTGCCCGTGCAGACGTATCCGGAGGGCCTGGACAGCGTGGTGGACCTGGGCCAGGACCAGACGCCCATGCCGCCGCCCGAATCGAACGGCGCGCCGGCGAGGGTGCTCCAGGCGGTGGCGCCGCCGCCGGACGTGCCGCCGCGCGAGGAAGCGCGGCCATGAAGCGAGGGGGGACGCTGGACCTGGTGAACGCGTGCCTGCTGTTCCTGTGCACCTCCATGTACCTGGGCACGGGCTGGTCGCTGATCCTCTTCTCGTTCCCCATCGCGCCCCAGCTCACGGTGAACAACTACTACCTGCAGTTCGTGCCGCAGGTGCAGGCGGCCACCCGGTTCTTCACGTACATGACGGCGGTGATGCTGCTGTCCTCCGGGGTGCTGGCGTGGCGCGAGCGCAAGACGGCCCTGCGCTGGTATCCGCTGGGCGCGCTGGTGGCGGTGGTGGTGGCCACGCTGCTCACGCGCATCTACATCTTCCCGTACAACGACGAGATGGCCGCCGGCATCACGTCACCGGAGCGGCTGACGGAGGTGCTGGGCGCGTGGATGCGGATGAACCGCATCCGCGTGGGGCTGTGGACGGTGCAGTGGCTGCTGACGCTGGGCTACTTCGTGCACCGGGTGCTGCGTGCGGAGTTGCCCGCGCGTGAGCGCTGGCGCATGGGGCTGTCCGCGCCTGGGCGCCGGGAGGCCCACGCATGAGTCCGGCCTCGTCGCGCTGGCTGGAGCGTCAGGCCCGCGTCAACGGACGCGCCTGGCGCTGGACGCTCGCGGCCATCGGGTGGATCACCCTGGCCACCGGCGCGGCGCAGATGCTCATGCCGGGGCTGGAGCTGCGGATCCTTCACGCGGATGCATCCCCCGCGCCCGCGCACTTCTTCCGCATCGTGGGCATGTTCATGGTGCTGTTCGGCGGCCTGCTCCTGCACGGCCTGCACGAGCCTCGCGCCAACCCGGCCGCCTTCCTGTGGACCGGCCTCCAGAAGGTGGGGGCCTGCGGCATGGTGGCCATTGGCGTGGCGCGCGGCCTGCTGTCGCCGCTGGCGCTGGCGGTGGCGGCGTTCGACGCGCTGTCCGCCGTGCTGGTGCTGGCATTCTACGCGTCGCTGCGCCAGCGCGAGCAGATCATCACCGTGCTCCGGCCCCGGGCGGAGGAGGCGTCCCCGGACGTCACCGCTCCTTCCGTCAGCGAGCTGCGCGTGGCGGACGCGACCGGGAGCGGCGCTCCTCCGAAGCCCCGGCGGACGATGGGGGAGGGCGCGGTCGTCGCGGCGGAGGCACCCCGGCGTTCGCTCGTGCTGGCGGGAGGCGGCATGCGCGTCGCGTGGCAGGCGGGCGTGCTGCGCGCGCTGACGGACGCGCGGCTGTCCTTCGCCCACGCGGATGGCACGTCCGGCGGCATCATCACCCTGGCGATGTGGATGTCCGGCCTGTCCCCCGCGCAGATGTGCGAGCGGTGGCGGACGCTGGACGTGAAGGACTTCGTGTCGCTGATGCCCGTGGACGACTACGCGCGGCCCTGGAGGCTCACCGCGCTGGGGGACGCGGACGGCATCATCCAGCGCGTCTTCCCGCACCTGGGCGTGAACGTGGAGGCCATCCGCGTGAACCGCGAGCGCTCCGGCACCTTCAACGTGTGCGACTTCGCCCTGAAGACGAACGTGGCCATCCCGCACACGGAGGTGGACCGTGACCAGCTGGTGGCCGGCATCTCCCTGCCGCTCTTCATGCCTCCGGTGGAGAAGGGCGGCCACCCGTATCTGGACTCGGTGTGGATCCAGGACGCCAACGTGATGGAGGCCGTGCACCGGGGGGCGGACGAGGTGTGGATCGTCTGGTGCATTGGCAACACGCCGCGCTACCAGGACGGCTTCTTCCACCAGTACGTCCACATGATTGAGTTGAGCGCGAACGGCGCGCTCTTCGCCCAGCTGGAGCAGGTGCGCGAGCTCAACGCGCGCATCCTCGCGGGCGAGCACGTGCCGGGACACGCGCGGCCCATCGCCGTGCACCTCATCAAACCCGAGCACCCGCTGCCCCTGGACCCGGACTTCTACGCGGGCCACGTCACCGCCGCGACGCTCATCGACCAGGGCTACTCGGACGCCTGCCGCTACCTGGCGGTGGCGGATGCCCAGGGCCTGCCCCTCACCCCGGAGATCACCCAGATGACTGAACCCGCCTATGACCTGACCTTCCGCGAGACCATGGCCGGACCGCTCGCGATGGGCACCACCGACCCCGAGGCGGGCGCCCACGACGGGCGCTCCACGCCCTTCACCATGCACTGCACCATCACCATCGACGACATGGAGGCGTTCATCCGCGACCCGGATCACGCGGCCCGGCTGGTGGCGCACGTGCAATACAAGCCGCTGGGCTGGGACCTGCCCGTGCGCGAGGGGAGCTTCAACCTCTTCCGCGCCACGGATGATCCGCGCACGAAGATCATGACCTACGGCCTGCGCTTCCAGGCGAACGGCCAGGACTACTTCCTGGACGGCACGAAGACGCTGCGCGACGACCCGGGCCCGGACCTCTGGCGCGACACCACGCGGCTCTACAGCTACCTGCACCAGGGCGTGGACGCGCGAGGCCCCGTGGTGGGCGCGGGCGTCCTGGTGCTGGGCATGCGGGAGCTGTTGCACCTGGTGGCCAGCATGCACTCGTCGCGCGGGGGCGTGGAGGGCGCGGAGGTGGTGGCCCGCTTCGGCCGCCTGTTCCTGGGGGCGCTCTGGGATCTCTACGCGCCGGAGGCGCCGGTGCACGAGCGCGAAGGGGAGGCCGCGCATGGCCACGAGGGATGAGCACTTCGACGTCGTCATCGTGGGCTCGGGCTTCGGCGGTTCCGTGATGGCGTGGCGGCTGGCGGACGCGGGCCTGCGCGTGTGCGTGCTGGAGCGGGGCAAGGTCTATCCGCCGGGCTCCTTTCCGCGCAGCCCGCACGACATGCGCCGCAACTTCTGGGACCCGCGCAGGGGCCTGCACGGCATGTTCAACCTCTGGTCCTTCCAGGGGCTGGGGGGCGTGGTGTCCGCGGGGCTGGGCGGCGGTTCGCTCATCTACGCGAACGTGCTGTTGCGCAAGGACGAGAAGACCTTCATCCACCAGGACCTGCGCCACGGCGGCTACGAGGACTGGCCCGTCACCCGCGCGGACCTGGAGCCGCACTACGACGAGGTGGAGCGGATGATGCGCGTGCAGCGCTATCCGATGGAGCACCCGCCCTATTCGACCACCGCGAAGACGCTGGCCATGAAGATCGCGGCCGAGCGCCTGGGCCGCGCGGGCGACTGGCAGCTGCCGCCGCTGGCCGTGACGTTCGGCAACCCCGGCGAGGTGCCCGTCCCGGGCGAGCCCATCCGGGAGGAGCATCCCAACCTCCACGGCCGCACGCGCACCACGTGTCATCTCTGCGGTGAGTGCGACATCGGTTGCAACACGGGCAGCAAGAACACGCTCGACTACACGTACCTGTCCGCGGCGAAGCGCGCGGGGGCGGAGCTGCGCACGCGCGCGGAGGTGACGGAGCTGTGGCCCGCGGAGGGCGGCGGCTACGTGGTGCGGTACCTGGACCATACGGACACGCCGGAGGACGTGCCTCGCGAGGGCCCCCAGTCCATGCTGCCGCGCAGCACCGTGACGGCGGACCGGCTGGTGCTGGCGGCGGGCACGTTCGGCTCCACGTTCCTGCTCCTGAAGAACCAGCGGAACTTCCCCGGGCTGAGCGACAAGCTGGGCACGCGCTTCTGCGGCAACGGAGACCTGCTGGGCTTCATGCGCCAGTGCCGCGATTCGAGCACCGGCAAGCAGCTGCCGCGCATCCTGGAGGGAGGGCACGGGCCGGTCATCACCAGCGCGCTGCACTTCCGCGGCCAGGAGGAGGGCGGCGCGGGCCGGGGCTACTACATCGAGGACGCGGGCTACCCGGAGTTCGTCAACTGGCTCTACGAGGGCGCGCACCAGGTGCCGCTGGTGGAGCGCGGCCTGAAGCTGGCGTGGCGGCTCCTCCGGGGCTGGACGGGACGCACGCATGACTCGGACGTGGGCGAGGAGATCGCCGAGTTGCTGGGTGACTGCCTGGGCTCCGCGACGTCGTTGCCGCTCCTGGGCATGGGGCGGGACATCCCCAACGGCCGCATGCGGCTGACGGATGACGGGATGCTGGCCGTCGACTGGCGCATGGCCAGCTCGCGCGAGTACTTCGAGGAGGTGCGCCAGTCGATGGCGGACATCGCGAAGACGCTGGAGGGGAAGCTGATGCAGAACCCGCTCAGCTACCTGAGCCGGGTCATCACCGTGCACCCGCTGGGCGGCTGTCCCATGGGCCGCGGGCCACAGGAGGGCGTGGTGGACGCGACGGGGGAGGCCTTTGGCCATCCGGGGCTGTACGTGGCTGACGGGTCGATGATGCCGGGCCCCGTCGGACCCAACCCGAGCCTCACCATCGCCGCGCTCGCTGACCGGTTCGCGGACGCGCTCATTGATTCGTACCGCCGGGGCTCGCGAGGACGTTCGTGGCGGCAGCCAACGGAGGAGGGGCCATGGCCGTCCGCGCCTCCGGCGTGAGCCACCTTCCCGGCCGGCGCGTCGAACCCGCGCCGGCGCCGGAGACGCCTCCGGGTCGGAAGATGGTCTCGTGGTTCGACCCGGCCGTGCTCGCGAAGTCGGGCATGAAGGTGCTGCTGTCGGGGACGTTCGGGAAGCAGGCGGACCGGCGGCTCCTGGACGCGGTGGCCCGGCCGCAGCCGCTGTGCTTCGACTACTCGGTGGATGACACCGGTCATCCGCGCGACGAGCTCTGGCTGGACTACGTGTCGGACCTGGGCGACGGCTGGGACTCCACCTACGCGGTGGCGTCCGCGGTGATGGCGCCGGAGCTGACGCTGGCGGATGAAGCCGGCGGGACGCACGTCACGCGGGGCGGCGACGTGCTCGTGTTCGGCGGGGACGAGGTGTACCCGACCGCGAGCGTGGAGGAGTACCAGGCGCGCACGGTGGTGCCGTACGAGGACGCGCTGAACAAGCGGCGGCACCGGCCGCACCTGTTCGCGGTGCCGGGCAACCATGACTGGTACGACGGACTGGTGTCCTTTACGCGCCTGTTCTGCCAGGGCCGGCGCTCCAACGGCTGGCGCACGCAGCAAAAGCGCAGCTACTTCGCGCTGAGGCTGCCGCACGGCTGGTGGCTGCTGGGCACGGACATGCAGCTGGAGTCCGACCTGGACGCGCCGCAGGTGGAGTTCTTCCAGAAGGTGGCCGCCCAGATGCGCGGCACGGATCGCATCATCCTGTGCAACGCGGAGCCGGCGTGGGTGAAGCAGCAGGTGATGCCTCGCGCGGGGCGCGGCTTCCTGGACCACAACATCGACTTCCTGGAGCAGCGGGTGCTGGGCAAGAAGGTGAGCGTCTTCCTCGCGGGGGACCTGCACCACTACCGCCGGCATGAGAACGCGGAAGGGCGGCAGAAGATCATCGCGGGTGGGGGAGGGGCCTTCCTGCATCCCACGCACCTGCCCAAGGTGGATCAGCGGCCGGGCGGCTTCGTGCAGAAGGCGAGCTACCCGCCCCAGCGCACGTCGCAGTGGCTCACCTGGCGCAACCTGGCCTTCACCGCCATCAACCCGTGGTTCGGCGTGTTCATGGGCGCCGTCTACACGCTGCTGGGGTGGGGCGTGGCCGCGAACCTCAACGAGGGGGCAGTGGGAGCGCCTTCCTTCCGGGAGGTCATCAACGCGGCGTTGCAGAGCACGGGCTCGCTGGTGCTGGGCGCCGGGGTGGTGCTGGGCACGATCGGCTTCGCGGACGGCCGGCGAGGCCCGCTCTGGCGGAAGACCGCGGGCGTGCTCCATGGGCTGGCGCATCTGGCCGTGGCGCTGTTGATCACCTGGGGCGTGTCCGCTGTCGCCGCGCCCCTGGCAACGGAGCTTCAGTGGAGTCTGCGGAGGGACCTGCTCAGCGGGCTGCTGCTCTTCGGGGGAGGCGCGCTGGTGGGGCCGTTGGTGGTGGGCGTGTACCTGCTGCTGTCGCTCAACGTGTTCTCCTGTCACCCCAACGAGGCGTTCTCGGCGCTGTCGATTCCGGACTGGAAGAACTTCCTCCGGCTCCACTTCGACGCGGACGGCCAGCTCACGGTGTACCCGGTGGGGTTCCGGCGCGTGCCTCGGCGGTGGAAGCGGGGGCGCACTCCCGAGGACCCGGTGTGGGTGCCGGACCCGGCGGACACGCGGGCGACACCGCCCCGCCTCATCGAGCCGCCCATCGTCATCGGCCGGACGAAGGCGCTTCCAGTTCCCACCGGTCCACCTGGACCCATGGGCGTGATGGTGGACGAACAGCTACCCGACGGAGCGGTTTGAGCGGGGCGGGCCAACGTCCTACGCTGCGTCCCCTATGAAGGCGATGCTCCTCTCCCTGCTCTTCCTCGGCGCCGCGCCGTCCGGCCCCGCGCCGTCGTCCCTGCCTCCTGAAGCGCTGGGGGCACCCCCGCTCGTGGACGCGTCTCCCACCGCGTGGTCGTGCACCATCGACACGCTCCGCGCGGGCAAGGAGTGCGTGTTCGAAGCGGAGGTTCCTCCAGGCAAGGGCGCGAGCGCCGACCAGGAGAACGCCAACATCAAGATCCTGAAGGACGCCTCGCGCGCCCTGTGCTCGGAGGCCGTGAGCAACGCGCGCGACGGCGTGCCGGACCCCAAGCTCGTCGCCGTCTGCGAGCGCAAGTACGCGGACGTCGTGGGCCGCTGCGGCATCGAGGGCAACGTGCCGGTGGTGGACGCCAAGGGCCGCTTCGCCCCCGCGGCCCGCGCCTGCTACCGCGCGCTGTCCTCCGTGCTCCAGGACGTGCAGCTGATGGCCTCCGTGGCCTCCACCTGCTGTGAGTGCGCCGCGCGCAGCCAGTGCCCCGGCAACGGCGAGAGCTGCTACGCCGCCGTGTCGCGCCAGCAGGCCGGGCCCACCACGCTCGCGTGCATGGACGAGCGCTGCCACGACGCGTGCTCCATGATGCTGCCCTCGTCCGCGTCCCTTCCGCGCCAGGCGCCGTCGCGTGGAAGCCCGCAGCGCACCGACTCCGCCGCGCTGTAGCGCGCCCGCCAGTCCGTTCGTCGCCCTTCACGGTTCCGCGCGGCAGCCTCGCACGGAGCCTTCGCAATCCCGGCCCCGCCGCCGCACTTCAAGGAGCCCCGCGCCATGACCCGCCTTCCGATGCTGACCCTCCTGGGGACGCTCGCCACCGGCTGCGCCGCCTCTCACTCCCACGTCGCGCTGGAGGACCGCCCGCTCACGGACGC
>NZ_RAWL01000263.1:0-12163 GCF_003668885.1 Corallococcus sp. AB049A
GCTGGACGAGGGATTCCACGATGGATCCGCAGCTTTCCCCTGAACGCGAGGTGGGCGCCACCTCCTTTCACCGGTAGGCTTCGCCCCCTCATGAAGCCCCATCAGAAGATGCTCCTCGGCATTTCCGCCGGCGCGGTGGCCGGGCTCGCGTGCAATGCCGTGTTCGGGAGCGCGGACTGGCTCACCTGGACCGTCGAGCATCTCACCAACCCCCTGGGGCAGATCTTCATCCGCCTGCTCCTGATGCTCGTCGTGCCGCTCCTGTTCGCCGCGCTCGTCGTGGGCGTGGCGGAGCTGGACCTGAAGCAGGTGGGCCGCCTGGGCGCCCGCACGCTCGGCTACACCGTCGTCTTCTCCGTCATCTCCGTGGCCATCGGCCTGCTCCTCGTCAACACGCTCCGGCCCGGTGACGGCTTGAGCGACGAGGCCCGCGCCCTGGCCCGCACGGGCACGGCCATCAAGGCCGCGCCGCCTCCCGGGGACACCTCCGCGGGCGCGCTCTTCCTGTCCATGGTGCCCACCAACCCGGTGAAGGCCGCGGCGGACGGGGACATGATTGGCCTCATCGTCTTCTCGCTCATCTTCGGCCTGGGCCTGGCGCTCACGCCGGGCGAGCCCGCGCAGCGCCTCAAGGACGTCATCCAGGGGCTCTACGACGTGATGATGAAGCTCATCGACGGCGTGCTCCAGCTGGCCCCGGTGGGCGTGGGCGCGCTGCTGTTCTCCATGACGGCGCGGCTGGGCTTCCACATCCTGGGACAGCTGGCGTCGTACGTGGGCGTGGTGCTGCTGGCCTTGAGCATCCACATGTTCGTCATGTACTCGCTGTCCGTGCGCTTCCTGGGCGGACGCAACCCGGTGGAGTTCTTCCGCTCCTGCCGCCTGGCCATCGTCACCGCGTTCTCCACGTCCTCCTCCAGCGCCACGCTGCCCACGGCCCTGAAGGTCGCGGAGGAGAACCTCAAGCTGCCGCGCAACGTGTCGCGCTTCGTGCTCACCGCCGGCTCCGCGATGAACCAGAACGGCACCGCGCTCTTCGAGGGCGTCACCGTCCTCTTCCTCGCGCAGGTGTATGGCGTTCCGCTGGGCCTCACGCAGCAGGCGACCATCATGTTCATCTGCGTGCTGGCGGGCATTGGCACCGCGGGCGTGCCGGCCGGGTCCATCCCCGTCATCGCGATGATCCTGGGCATGTTCAACATCCCGGTGGAGGGGCTGGGCCTCATCCTCGGCGTGGACCGCTTCCTGGACATGTGCCGCACCGTGCTCAACGTCACCGGAGACCTGGCGGCCGCCGTGTACGTGTCGCGCGGCGAGCCCCCCGACCGGCCGGTCGGCGAGGAGGCGGCACAGTCCCCCGTGGCCTGACACAGCGTCACCCCGGTTCCACCTTTGACCGAAGTCCCATCCGCCGTCTCCCGAGAGCCAAGGAGCATCCGCCGCATGAAAGTCGCCAACGGTCGCGTCGTCGCACTCGATTACCGCCTCCACCTGGGAGACGGGCAGATCATCGACCAGAGCGCTCCGAATCAGCCGCTCGCCTATCTGCACGGGCACAGGCAGATCGTCCCCGGACTGGAGGGCGCGCTGGAGGGCCTGTCCACGGGAGAGAGCAAGCAGGTGGTGGTGACCCCGGAGCAGGGCTACGGCGTCCACAAGCCGGAGGGCGTGCGCAGCGTCCCCCGCACCATGCTGCCGGGCACCTACCTGCCCCAGGTGGGCGGGACGCTGATGGCCCAGACGGAGGACGGCGACGTCCCCCTGCGCATCATCGCCGTGAACCCGGACTCCGTGATGGTGGACTTGAACCACCCGCTCGCCGGCAAGACGCTCCACTTCGACGTCACCGTGCGCGAAGTGCGTGACGCGACGCAGGAAGAGCTGGCCCACGGCCACGTGCACGGCCCGGGCGGCGCGCACGGGTAGTGCCTTTTGCACCCGTGGGGCACGGAGCGTTTCGTGCCCCCGGGGGGCGTGCACTATCTTGCGCCCCCCATGGTTCCTCCCGTTCCGAACCCCAGCCAGCTCCGAGTCCCCGCGCCCGACCCCGGCGCCGTTCCTGACAGGCCCGGTGCCTCCGCGGCCATGGACCCGGAGCTGTACTGGCGGGAGCACGTCTACCAGGGCGGCGCGCGGCAGCTCACCGTGCGCGCCGTCATCGCGGGCATGCTCATTGGCGCGGTGATGTGTCTGTCCAACCTCTACGTCGTCCTCAAGACGGGCTGGAGCCTGGGCGTCACCATCACCGCGTGCATCCTGGCCTTCGCCGTGTTCGGCACGCTGCGCTCGCTGAAGCTCTTGAGCAACGAGTTCACCGACCTGGAGAACAACGCCATGGGCTCCGTGGCGTCCGCCGCGGGCTACATGACGGGCGGCGGCAACATGGCCGCGGTGCCCGCGCTGCTGATGCTCACCGGCACGCTGCCGTCCTCCGGCTGGCTGATGCTGTGGTTCGCCGTCATCTCCGCGCTGGGCGTCTTCGCCGCCATCCCCATCAAGCGCCAGCTCATCAACATCGAAGCGCTGCCATTCCCCACGGGCACCGCCACCGCGGAGACCATCCGCGCGCTGCACGGCCATGGGGAGACGGCGCGGAACAAGGCGCGGCTGTTGGGCCTCGCGGGGCTGGTGGGCGCGTTCCTGGTGCTGGTGCGCGACGCGCGCTTCACCTGGCTCAAGAACCTGCCGGAGAAGGCGAGCCTGCCGTTCACCATCCTGGGCCGCGAGGCGGGCAAGTGGTCCCTGTCCTTCGACTTCAGCCTGCTGCTCATTGGCGCGGGCGCGCTGGTGAACTTCCGCACCGGCTGGTCCATGCTCCTGGGCGCCATCCTCAACTACGGCTTCCTGGCGCCGGCCATGTTCACCCAGGGCGTCATCCCGGAGGTGACGTACAAGGCCATCAACGGCTGGTCGCTGTGGACGGGCTCCGCGGTGCTGGTGTCCTCGGGCCTGCTGTCCTTCGCCTTCCAGTGGAAGAGCGTGGTGCGCTCCTTCGCGGCGCTGGGCTCGCTGGTGGGCAAGAAGCCCCAGGAGGGCGCGGGCGCGGATCCGCTGGCGGACATCGAGTGCCCGCCGGCCTGGTTCCCCCTGGGCTTCGCGCTGCTGGGCCCCGTGGCCGTCTTCCTCATGGCGTGGCTGTTCCAGATTCCCTGGTGGGCGGGCGTGCTCGCGCTGCCCCTGGCGGTGGTGATGGGCGTCGTCGCGTCGCGCGTGACGGGTGAGACGGACACCACGCCCACCAAGGCGCTGGGCCCCGTCACGCAGCTCATCTTCGGCGGCCTGGCGCCGGGCAACATCCCCGCCAACGTGATGAGCGCCAACGCCACGGGCGGCGTGGGGCTGCACTCGGCGGACCTGCTCACGGACCTCAAGTCCGGGTGGCTGTTGGGTGCCTCGCCGCGTCAGCAGTTCTTCGCGCAGCTGTTCGGCGTGGCCGCGGGCGCGGTGGTGGTGGTGCCCATCTTCAACCTGCTGGTGCCCACCGCGGACGTGCTGGGCTCCGAGCAGTTCCCCGCGCCGGCCTCCATGGTGTGGGCCGGCGTGTCGAAGATGCTCGCCTCCGGCATGTCCGCGCTGCACCCCACCGCGCGCATGGGCGCCCTGGTTGGCGCGCTGCTGGGCGTCGTGCTGGTGCTGCTGGAGCGCTGGGCCCATCCGAAGGTGAAGGCCTTCATCCCCACCGCGTCCGGCCTGGGGCTGGCCATGGTCATCCCCGGCTCCAGCTCCATCAGCCTCTTCGTGGGCGCGGCGCTGGCGGCGCTGCTCAAGCGCCTGAAGCCGAAGCTCGCGGAGGACACGGTGCTGCCCGTCTCCTCCGGCTTCATCGCGGGCGAAAGCCTCTTGGGCATCGCCATCGCGATGTTGAAGGCCTTCGGCTTCATGGCGAAGTAGGGGGGCCGTCAGTCCACCTTGCTGGTGGCGATGGACACGCCCGCGACGAAGCGGAAGGTGGGCGTGTCGAACCCCGCGCCCACGCCCGGGCCGCCCATCACGTACAGGTCCATGCGGGACAGCGCGTGGCGGCGGATGGCGATGAGCAGCTCCGCCCCCCAGCGGCCCCCGTCCAGCGGGACGCCGGTGATGACGCTGACCTCGCCGCGCGTCGTCTCGCCGTGCAGCGACGTCACCGTGGCGCCCAGGCGCAGCTCATTGCCCGCGATGTCGTGCGGATCATAGGACACGGGGCCCAGGTCCTGGCGCTTGCGCAGGAAGATGCCGGCCTCGCCGCCCAGCTGGAAGCCCTCGCCCACGTAGCCCAGCTGCAGACGCGGCTGCCACGCGTAGTCCTCGTGCGCCTGCGCCTCGCGGCTGCCCACCGGCAGTCCCGCGGTCAGCCCCACCGCCAGGTTGAAGGGGGCGCCCTTCGTCTGACGCAGGAGGGCCGCCCGGGCCGTCAGCCACGGCGTGGCGAGCCCCCCCGTCTTCGGCCCGAAGTACTCCAGCGTGGGCTTGCCCCCCTGCGTCAGGACGAAGGGCAGCTCACCGCCCACGTCCAGCCAGGACAGCACGCCGACCCCCACCGTCAGGTGGGCGGTCATCTTGTTCTCCACCAGGCCCGTGCCCGCGCCAGGCTCCCAGCGCGTCTGGAAGTGCATGGGCAGCTGTTCGTAGTGGTAGTTCAACGCCACACGCAGCTGCCCGGGCGCCAGCGTCCGCCCCGTCCCCACCACCAGCGAACCCAGCGCCGACGGATCCAGGCGGAGCCGTTGCAGGTCGAACATGGGCAGTGGTTGCTTGGGGCCGCTCTCCAGGGCGTGGGCGGAGAAGGGGAGGGACAGCAGGGCAGCGGCGAGGACCGAGGCCGGACGGAACACGTGACGACTCCCGAGGCGGAGGGACGCGAACACTAGCCAGAGTCCCCCGGCCCGAAAATCATGCACGAGGTGGAGCCGATTGTGTTTTCCCCCACCAAAAGCCTGACAACTCAGGCCGTCCCGGCCGCCAGGTCCTGCAATTCCTGCCATCGCGTATAGAGCCGATCCACTTCCTGGGTGGTGGCCTCCAGCGCCTGGTTCACCTCCGCCACCTTGGAGCCGTTGCTGTAGACGGCGGGGTCGGCCAGCTGGGCCTCCAGCTCCGCCTTGCGCTTCTCCGCGGCCTCGATGGTGGCCTCCATGCCGTCCAGCTCGCGCTGGTCCTTGTAGGAGAGCTTCCCGGGCTTCTTCGCCGCGGGCTTCGCGGCGGGCTCCTCGCGGGCCTCGTCCTTCTTCGGCTCGTCCTTCTTGAGCGCGGCGGCCTTGAGGGCGGCGGCCTGCGACTGCTCGCGCAGCCGCTTGTACATGTCGTAGTTGCCCTCGTAGCGGGTGACCTTGCCCTGGCCGTCGAAGGAGAGGATGGCGGTGGCCACCTTGTCGAGGAAGTACCGGTCGTGCGTCACCAGCAGGGTGCTGCCCGCGAAGTCCAGGAGCAGCCGCTCCAGGATGTTGAGGGTGACGATGTCCAGGTCGTTGGTGGGCTCGTCCAGCACCAGCACGTTGGCGCCTTCCAAGAAGAGCCGCGCCAGGAGCAGCCGGTTGCGCTCGCCGCCGGACAGCGCGCCCACCTTCATGCGCTGCATGGGCACCGGGAAGAGCAGGTCCTCCAGGTAGTCGCGCAGGGCCACCTTCCGGTCCGCCAGCTCCACGTGGTCCTCGCCGTTGGAGGCCGCGTCGTACACTGTCTGCTCCGGGTCCAGCTGGGCGCGCTGCTGATCGTAGTAGGCGACCTTCGTGTTCTTCCCGATGACGAGCTTGCCGCTGTCCGCGGGAATCTCTCCCAGCAGCACGCGCAGGAAGGTCGTCTTGCCCACGCCGTTGGGCCCCAGGAAGCCCACGCGCTCGCCGCGCTGGAGCCGGAAGTCCACGCCGTCCAGCACCTTGCGGTCCCCGAAGGACTTCTTCAGCCCTTCCGCTTCAATCACGGTGTGGCCCAGCCGTGGCGCCGCCACCACCTTCAAGTCCGCCACCTTGGGGCGCTGGAAGCCCTTCTCCGCCAGCAGCTTCTGCGCCCGCTCGATGCGCGCCTTGCTCTTGGTGCGCCGCGCCTCCGGGCCCTTGCGCAGCCACGCCACCTCCTGCGCAATCCAGCGCCCGCGCTTGTGCTCCGCGACCTCCGCGTTCTCCTGGGCCACGAGCTTCTGCTCCACGTAGGCCGCGTAGTTGCCGGGGTAGGAGATGAGGCCGCCGCCGGGCTGGATTTCGACGATGCGGTCGACGAGGTCGTCCAGGAAGTAGCGGTCGTGCGTGACGAGCAGCAGCGCCCCGGGCAGCTTGTCCAGCTCGTCCTCCAGCCAGTCCACGGTGTCCGCGTCCAGGTGGTTGGTGGGCTCGTCCAGCAGCAGCAGGTCCGGACGCGTGAGCAGCGCCCGGGCAATGGCCACGCGCTTGCGCAGGCCGCCGGACAGCTGCGCCACCGGCCGGTCCCAGTCCTTCACGCCCAGCCGGTCCAACAGCGTCTTCGCGTGGTGCTCCGTGTCCCAGCCGCCCGCCTGATCAATGCGGTCGCTCAGCGCGGACAGCTGCTCCAGCATCTTCGGGGTGGCGTTCGCGGGGTCCGCCTCCAGCCGGCGCGACAGCTCCGTGTGCGCGTCCAGCGCGTCCTTCAGCGGCGCCTGGGACACGGCCAGCTCGCTCTGCACGGTGGCGCCTTCGGGGAACTCCGGCTCCTGGGGCAGGTAGGTGACGCGCGCGCCCCGGCGCAGCTGCAGCTCCCCCAGGTCCGCCTTCGCCGCGCCGGCCAATATCTTCATCAGCGACGACTTGCCGGAGCCGTTGACGCCCACCAGGCCCACGCGCTCGCCCTCCTCGATGGTGAAGGTGAGGCCCTCGAAGACGGTGCGGCTGCCGAAGGCGAGCTGGACGTTGGCGGCGCGAAGCAGCGTCACGGGATGGAACCTTTCGAAAGGGGGAGAGGGGAAAAGCGAAAGGGCGCCCCCCCACCTGAAGCGGGGAGCGCCCTTCCTACAGCCAGTGCGGCGTGGGCACCCGGACTACTTGCGGGCAGCCTGCTCCGCGGCCTGCTTCTCCTTGTACTGCGCCATCAGGGCCTCCGCCTCGTTGCGGGGGACCGGCAGGTACTTGGCGAACTCCATCGTGAACTCGCCCTTGCCCTGGGTCGCGGAGCGCAGGTCGGTGGAGTAGCCGAACATCGTGTTCAGCGGCACTTCCGCCACGGCCGTGACGTAGCCCTCGGCCGTGCCCGTCTCCAGGATGGTGCCGCGGCGCTGGTTCAGCTGGCCGACGACGGAACCCTGGAAGTCTTCCGGAGCCGTGACCTCCACCTTCATGATCGGCTCGAGGATGACCGGCTTGGCGGCGGCGTAGCCCTCGCGGAAGCCCATGATGGCGGCCGTCTTGAACGCCATTTCGGACGAGTCCACCGCGTGGAACGCGCCGTCGTTGATGACCACGCGCAGGCCCACCACGGGGAAGCCGATGAGGCTGCCCTTCTTCACGGCCTCCTGGAAGCCCTTGTCGCACGCGGGGATGAACTCGCGCGGGATGGAGCCACCGACGATGTCGTCCACGAACTCGTACTGCTGCACCGCGTCCGCGGGCAGGGGCTCCACGTAGCCGCACACGCGCGCGAACTGACCCGAACCACCGGTCTGCTTCTTGTGCGTGTACGCGAACTCGCCCTTCTGGGAGATGGTCTCGCGGTACGCCACCTGCGGCTTACCGGCGACCACCTCGCAGTTGTACTCGCGCTTCATGCGCTCGATGTAGATCTCCAGGTGGAGCTCGCCCATGCCGCTGATGATGGTCTGCGCGGACTCTTCGTCACGGCGCACGCGGAAGGTGGGGTCTTCCTTGTGGAAGCGGTTGAGCGCCTTGGAGAAGTTCGCCAGCGTGTCGCGGTTCTTCGGCGTCACCGCCAGCGAAATCACGGCGTCCGGCACGAACATGGACGTCATCGTGTACTGCACGGTGCCGTCGGTGAACGTGTCGCCGGAGGCGCACTCGATGCCGAACAGCGCGACGATGTCGCCGGCCGTGGCCTCGTTGACGTCGTGCATTTCCGACGAGTGCATGCGGACGATGCGCGGAACCTTGACCTTCTTCTGGTTCACCTGGTTGATGATGAAGTCACCCTTGCTCACCTTGCCCTGGTAGATGCGCATGTAGGTGAGCTGGCCGTAGCGGCCGTCTTCCAGCTTGAACGCCAGACCGACGAAGGGCTTGGTCGGGTCCGACTCCAGGATGACCTTGGCCTCGTTGTTCTTCTGGTCGAGCGCCTCGTTGGTCGCTTCCTTGGGGTTCGGCAGGTAGCTGCACACCGCGTTGAGCAGCAGCTGCACGCCCTTGTTCTTGTACGCCGAGCCGCACATCACCGGCGTCATCTTCAGCGCGATGGTGGCGCGGCGCACGGCGGCGCGCAGCTGCTCCTCGGTGATGGAGGCCGGGTCCATGAGGAAGGCCTCGCCCAGCTCGTCGTCGACGTTGGCGATGCCCTCGATCATCTCGTCACGGCGCAGCTTGGCCTCGTCCAGCATGTCCGCCGGGATGGCCTCCTCGCGAATGTGCTCGCCGTTCTCGCCGTCGAAGTAGAACGCCTTCATCGAGAGCAGGTCGATGAGGCCCTGGAAGCGGTCCTCCGCGCCGATGGGGTACTGGAGCTTCACCGCGTGGTGGCCCAGCTTCTCCTTCAGCTGCGCGGCGACGCGATCGTAGTTCGCGCCAGAGCGGTCCATCTTGTTGATGAACGCGATGCGCGGAACCTTGTAGCGCTTCATCTGGCGGTCCACCGTGATGGACTGCGACTGCACGCCCGACACGGAGCAGAGCACCAGGATGGCGCCATCGAGCACGCGGAGCGCACGCTCCACCTCGATGGTGAAGTCCACGTGTCCGGGGGTGTCGATCAGGTTGATGTTGTACTCGCCCCACATCGCGTACGTGGCGGCGGACTGGATCGTGATGCCCTTCTCACGCTCCAGGTCCATCGAGTCCATGACCGCGCCCACGCCGTCCTTGCCGCGGACCTCGTGGATCTCGTGGATCTTGCCCGTGTAGAACAGGATGCGCTCGGACAGCGTCGTCTTGCCCGAGTCGATGTGGGCGGAGATACCGATGTTACGAATCTTCTCGATGGGTACGTTGGAGGCCACGATCCGGTCCTTCTTCGATTGAAAAAATTGCCTGAGGGAACAGAGCAGGCGGGGCCCTTACTTCCCACAGGACCCAGTTACCAGACAAATCCGCATGACGTTGGGCGTACATCCGCCTACGTTGCGCCGCCCTGTTCCGACTGAGGTCTCATAACAATGAGCGCGAGCGAAAACTTCTCCCTGGCCCGAGCCTGGCTCAAGGCCTTCAACGCCCACGACGTCACCGCCCTGGTTTCGCTCTACGCGGAGGATGCAACACACACCTCGCCCAAGATTCGCGTCCTGCACCCGGAGACGGGCGGGCGCCTGGTGGGCCGGCCGGCCCTGGAGCGGTGGTGGAGGGACGCCATCGCCCGGCTGCCGGGCCTGCGCTACGAGGAGACGGCCCTCACGGCGGACGGGGACCGGGTGTTCATGGAGTATCTGCGCCATGCCCCCAACGAGGCCCCCCTGCCGGTGGCGGAGGTGCTGGAGGTGAAGGGCGGGCGCATCGTCGCGTCACGCGTCTACCACGGCTAAGGTGCCCACCCATGGCGACCCCCAATTTCGACCGGGACTTCGGATACCTGCTGCCCTTCATGGACAAGGTGGCGGCGGCCGCGGCGGATCTGCCGGACGCCTCCGCCCGCGAGGAGCTGGTGCGGCTGGTGGCGGAGGAGAAGGTCCGCTGGGAGCGCATCCGCTCGCTGCTCCAGGGCGCTCCGGGGCAGCGGGGCGGCTCCAAGCCGGCGCCGGCTCCGTCCAGGGCCCCGGCGCCCGCCGCCGCGCCCCCGCTGGCCCGGGTGTCCTCGGACGGGGTGAGCCGGGTGGCCCCCCGCGAGTCGGGCCTCACGGTGGGCAGCCTCAAGGACTCGCGCTAGCGAGTCCCCGGTGGATCAGGCGCTGCTCACGCGGACCTGATCCAGCGCGTCGTAGGTGGCGGCCTTGTAGGCCTCCGACAGCGTCGGGTAGTTGAAGCAGGTCTCCACGAAGAGCTGGGCGGTGGCGCCGGTGAGCAGCGCGGTGAGCCCCACGTGCACCAGCTCCGAGGCCTGCTCGCCCAGCACGTGCACGCCCAAGAGCTTCATGTCGTCGCGGTGGAAGAGCAGCTTCAACAGGCCCTGCCTCTCCCCGATGATCTGCCCGCGCGGATTGGTGTCGAAGGTGGCGCGGCCCACGACGTAGGGGATGCTGCGCGCGCGCAGGGACTCCTCCGTGTCGCCGGCCATGGACACCTCCGGGATGGTGTAGATGCCGTAGGGCAGGATGGGCGTGAGCGTGCGCTTGCCCGGGCCGAACGCGTGCTCCACGGCGATGCGGGCCTGCTCCATGGACGTGGAAGCCAGGGCGGGAAAGCCGATGACGTCCCCCACCGCGTAGATGTGCGGGACGGCCGTCTGGTACGCGAGCCCCACCTCGATCTGGCCGCGCTTGCCCTGCTTCACGCCCAGCGCCTCGATGCCCAGGCCCGCGGTGTTGGCGGTGCGGCCGGAGGCGACCAGCACCTGATCCGCCTCCAGCACCTCGCCGGTGGACAGCTTCAGGCGGATGGGCTCCGAGTGGGACTCCGGCACGTGCGCGGACTCCACCGTCTGGCCCAGGCGCAGCCGGACGCCCAGCGTCTCCATGCAGTCGCGCAACAGCTGCCCCACCTCCGCGTCCAGGAAGTTGAGCAGGTCGTTCTTCACCTCCACCAGCGTCACCGGGATGCCCAGCGCGGCGAACATGCACGCGTACTCGCAGCCGATGACGCCGCCGCCCACCACCACCAGCGTCTGGGGCAGGGTGGTGATGTCCAGGATTTCATCCGAGTCGTGCACGCGCGGATCGCCGAAGGGGTACAGCGGCGGCCGATAGGGCGTGGACCCGGTGGCGATGAGGACGGTGCCGGCGGTGAGCCGGGCGACCTCCGCGCCGTCGCGCTTCACCGCGACGGTGTGCGCGTCCACGAAGCCGCCGGCGCCCTGGAACACCGTCACGCCGTGGCGCTGGAGGTTCTTGTGGATGCGCTCGCGCTCCATCTGCTTCACGCGGCGCTCGCGGAAGAGGAAGTCGGAGACGGTGGCCTCGTGGCGCAGCGTCGCGTCCACGCTGTAGAGGCCGCGCGCCTTGAAGCCGGAGAGGTGCAGCGCCGTCTCGCGCAGCGTCTTGGAGGGAAGGGTGCCGGTGTTGGCCGCGGTGCCGCCGAGCACCGGCTCCCGCTCCACCACCGCCACCCGCTTCCCCGCGAGCGAGGCCTGCACCGCGCCCCATTCCCCCGCGGGGCCTGAGCCGATGACCACCAGGTCGAAGTCCGCCATGGACCCCACCCTAACCCCACCCCGGGGGGCCAGGGCACCGCGAATCACTCCCGGCCGCTGTAATGCAGCTTCTCGCGGACCTCCTCCTCGGTGAGCAGCCGGAAGCCGCCCTCGGGGATGTCGGCCAGATCGATTTCGCCCACCGCCTCCCGGTGGAGCGCGCGGGCGGGCAGACCCACGGCGCCCAGCATGCGCTTCACCTGGTGGTGGCGGCCTTCGGTGAGCGTGACCTCCACCGTGTGCTCGTCGCGCACGCGCACGACGGCGGGGCGGGCGGGGCCGTCATCCAGCGTCATGCCCTGGCGCAGGGGCTCCACCTTCGCGTCGTCCGCGGTGCTGAACACCGTGGCCACGTAGCGCTTGGGCAGGTTCGTGTCCGGGGACGTGCAGTGGGCCACCAGCTTGTCGTCATTGGTGAAGAGCAACAGGCCCGTGGTGTCCACGTCCAGCCGGCCCACGGCGTGCCAGGTGAAGCGGTTCAACTCCAGGGGCAGCTGGGGCAGGAGCAGCTCGAACACCGTGCCGGTGCGGTGCTGGCGCGCGGTGGAGGTCAGCACGCCCGCGGGCTTGTGGAAGGCCAGCACGTGCGTGGGGGCCTCCTTGCGCACCGGCAGTCCGTCCACCTTGAGGACGGCGCCGGGCGGCACGGGCGTCAGGGGCGTGGTGGCCACGCGGCCATTGACCGTCACCCGGCCGGCCTTGATGGCGGCGTCCGCCTCTTCCTGGGGCATGGCGCCCGCGCGGGCCAGGGCGCGCGACAGCCAGTCCGGCTTCTCCTTGCCCTCCCAGCGGTTGGGGC
>NZ_RAWL01000264.1:0-12146 GCF_003668885.1 Corallococcus sp. AB049A
GGGCAGGGCCGGGGAGGACGGCGCCGCCGCGTGGCCCGGCACCACCGCGAAGAGGAGGACAAGGAGTGCGAGCAGCCGCGCGAAGACCTTCACGGGTTGGAACTCTACAGCCCCGCTCCCATTCTTCGCAGCCCGTGCGTTGACCGGCGGCTACGTCCTCCCGCGAGCGCTTCCCCGAGGCCCGGGAGTGGGCTAAGGGGCGCGGCATGCCGTCCGACGCCGAAGCCTTCTTCACCGTCCTGGAAGAGCTGGTCGACCAGGCCCGTCACCGTCTGCACGCCTGGGAGGTCCAGCAGGAGGCGGCTCCGCCCGCGCCCGCCGCCGTCCTGAGCCCGGAGCCCCCGCGCCCGCCCGGCGTCAAGACGGCCACCGCGCGCGTGGACCCGGCCACCCTGGTGAAGGCGTCGGACCTGGCCCCGTACATCGACCACACGCTGCTCAAGCCGGAGGCGCGCGCGGAGGACATCGTGCGCGTGGCCGAGGAGGCCCGGCAGTACGGCTTCGCCACCGTGTGCGTGAACAGCTGCCACGTGGCCACCGCCGCGCGCGTGCTGGACGGGGCGACGGCCGTCCCCATCGCCGTGGTGGGCTTCCCGCTGGGCGCCGCGCTGTCGTCCGCGAAGGCCTTCGAGGCGCGCGAGGCCATCCGCGCGGGCGCGCGCGAAATCGACATGGTGCTCAACCTGGGCGCGCTCAAGGCGCACGACTACCAGCGCGTGCACCAGGACATCGCCGCGGTGGTGGAGGCCAGCCACCCCGTGCCCGTGAAGGTCATCCTGGAGACGGGCCACCTCACGGACGAGGAGAAGGTCGTCGCGTGCGCGCTGTCCAAGGCCGCGGGCGCCGCGTTCGTGAAGACGTCCACGGGCTTCGGGCCCGGCGGCGCCACGGTGAAGGACATCGAGTTGATGCGCGCGGTGGTGGGCGACGACGTGGGCGTGAAGGCCTCCGGCGGCGTGCGCTCCGCCGAGGACGCCGTGAAGCTCATCCGCGCGGGCGCCAACCGCCTGGGTGCCTCCGCGTCCGTGGCCATCGTCACCGGGCAGATCTCCACCGCGCAGTACTGACCCCTTCCCGGAGCACGCACCGTGACCCCGAAGCAGCGAGAGGACTTCCTCCAGCAGTTGCTCGCGCTCCACGCGGAGCTGAGCGGGAAGACGCCCCTGCGCATCGAGCCCAACCGCACCGACGAGGCGCGCGTGGGCGGCGACGAGGACGAGCAGCCCCTCAACGAGATGATGCAGACCATCGCGTCCAGCCGGAACCGCAACACGGACGGCACGCTGGCGCGCGTGGTGAAGGCCCTGGGCAAGCTGCGCGAGGACCCGGACTCCTTCGGCGAGTGCGAGGAGTGCGGCGACGAGCTTCCCCTGGGGCGCCTGAAGGCCATGCCCTACGCGGAGTTCTGCGTCGCGTGCCAGAACAACAAGGACGGCCCCAAGGGGCCGGTGCGCCGCAAGCACCTCACCGACTACAAGGGCTGAAAGAAGCCCCTTCTCCAACCACGAGGCAACGCGCGATGGACACCACCGGACTCAGGGAGCGGGCGGAGGCCTGGCGCAAGGCGGATCCGGATCCGGAGACCCAGGCGGAGCTGGCCAATGTGCTGGCGAAGCAGGACTGGGCGGACCTGTCGGACCGCTTCGCGCAGGACCTGGAGTTCGGCACCGCGGGCCTGCGCGGCGTGCTGGGCGCCGGCCCCAACCGGATGAACCGCGCCGTCGTGCGCCGCACCACCGCGGGCCTGGCGCGCTACCTCAAGGCCACCGTGCCGGACGTCACCACGCGCGGCGTGGTGGTGGGCCGCGACGCGCGCCGCCTGAGCAAGGAGCTGGCCGAGGACACCGCCGCCGTGTTCGTCGCGGAGGGCATCCCCGCGCACGTCTTCCCGGAGCCGGTGCCCACGCCCGTCACCGCGTTCGCCGTGCTGCACCTCAACGCCGCCGCCGCGGTGATGGTGACCGCCAGCCACAACCCGCCCGAGTACAACGGCTACAAGGTCTACTGGGGCAACGGCGCCCAGATTGTCCCGCCGCAGGACGTGGGCATCGCGGACGCCATCGCGAAGGTGGAGCCCGCCAACGCCGTGCCGCTGCTCACGCCCTCGGAGGGGCGCGCGAAGGGGCTGTGGCGCGACCTGCCGGAGGACGTGGGCAACGCGTACCTGCGCGCCATCCTGGACCTGCGCCTGTACCGCAAGGGCAGCGACATGCTGTCCATCGTCTACACGGCCATGCACGGCGTGGGCGGCGCGTGGGCGGCGCTCGCGCTCAAGGAGGCGGGCTTCCCGCGCGTGACGCCGGTGGCCGAGCAGCAGCAGCCCGACGGCCGCTTCCCCACCGTGCGCTTCCCCAATCCGGAAGAGCCGGGCGCCATGGACCTGTCCCTGGCCACGGCGGAGCGCGTGAAGGCGGACCTGGTGCTGGCCAATGATCCGGACGCGGACCGGCTCGCCGTGATGGCGCGGGATGCGTCCGGGAAGCTGCGCCTGCTCACCGGCAACGAGGTGGGCGTGCTGCTGGGGCACTACGTCCTCACGCAGGGGACGAAGCGCGCGCGTCCGCACGTCGTCACCACCATCGTGTCCTCCACGCAGCTGGGTGAAATCGCGCGCGGGCTGGACGCCGCGTACGACGAGGTGCTCACCGGCTTCAAGTGGATCGCCAACCGCGCGCTGGAGCGCACGGCGAAGGAAGGCACGCAGTTCGTCTTCGGCTACGAGGAGGCCCTGGGCTACACCGTGGGCACCGCCACGCGCGACAAGGACGGCGTGGGCGCGGCCCTGGTCGTCGCGGACATGGCCGCGTGGTGCGAGGCGCGCGGTACCACCGTGCTGGGCTACCTGGAGGAGATCCAGCGCCGCTTCGGCCTGCACGTGGGCGCCCAGCGCAACGTGACGCTCCCTGGCTCCGAGGGCGCTCGGACCATCCGCGCCATCATGCAGGCCTTCCGCGCGTCCCCGCCCGCGAACATCGGCGGCTTCCCGGTGACGGCCGTGCGCGACTACCAGAAGGGCGAGGGCGGCCTGCCTCCGTCCAACGTCGTCGCCTTCGCGCTGGAGGGCGGCGGCCGCGTCACCCTGCGCCCCTCCGGCACCGAGCCGAAGATCAAATACTACTTCGAGCACAAGGAGACGCCCGCCCCCGGCGAGCCGCTCCCCCAGGCCCGGCAGCGCGCGGAAGCGAAGCTGGCGGCCCTCATCGACGCCTTCCTGGCGCTGGCGCGTGATCGAGGCCAGCCCGCCTGAGTCCTGAGTCCTGAATCACCCTTCAACTGAACCAACCCCCCGGGTCGCGTCCCCTGTCGCGGCCCTTCGAAGAAAGGAACCTCGTGAAGCGCTTGATTCCTGGTTTCCTCCTGGCCGTGCTCCTGGCCATCCCCGGTACGGCGATGGCGCGCGGGCAGGGCTGGTCCCTGCTGGCGGCGGACACCGTCGGCTCGGGCCGCAACATGTTCAGCGCCCAGATTGGCTTCCCCGGCCTGACGCTGGGGCTGCTGCATGGCGGCTCGGACAACGTGGATATCGGCGGCAAGTTCAGCTTCAACTGGGGCCGTGAGGGCCTGGTGGACGCGTCCGACGCGGGCCTCAAGCTCCAGGGCTGGCTGCGGGTGATGATTGCCCGGACGGACAAGGTGGCCTTCGCCATCACCTTCCAGCCGGGGCCATTCGTCTACTTCCCCCGGAACAACACGATGTTCGGCATGGCCCTGCCGGTGGCCTTCGTGGTGGGCATCCCCGTGGGCAGCGCGCTGATGATCAACGCCGGCCTCGACGTGCCGTTCAACGTCTACTTCGGCGAGGGCATCGGGCCGGTCATCCCCATCCTCTTCGGAGGCGGCCTGGAGTACTTCGTGAACAACAACTTCAACGTGAACTTCAACCTGCGGATGGGGCCCTCCATCGTCCCGCGCGCCGACGACAGCTTCTTCACGATGGAAGCGCTGGCGGGCGTGGCCTACCGCTTCTAGCCGTCACGCGGGCGGGGAGAGGCCTTCCCCGCCCGTGCGGCCGCTACCAGGACGACGTCTGCTCGGGCAGCTCCACCGTGAAGGTGCTGCCCAGGTTGACGCGGCTCTTCACGGTCAGCTTGCCGCCCATGCTCTCCACCAGGGTGCGCGCCACCGTGAGGCCCAGGCCCACGCTCTTCTCCGGGGCCTTGGTCGTGTAGTACGGCGAGAAGATGGCCTGCAGCTCGTCCTCGAAGATGCCGATGCCGGTGTCCTTCACGAAGAGCTGCGGGCCGAACTCACCGAACATGTCCGGCAGCTCCACGCCCACCTGCACCACGCGCGGACGGTCCTTCACGTCCTCCACGGCGTCCACCGCGTTGCAGACCAGCTCCGCCACCACCTGCTCCACCTGACGGCGGTTGAACACCACGGCGATGGGGTCCTCCGGCAGCACCGCGCGCACGTCCGCGCGGCCCAGGCGCCCGGCGGCGCGCAGGCGGGACACCACCTCCGGCACCACCTCCCGCAAATCGAAGCGCTGGATGTCCTGGGGACCCGAGGGGCCCAGGGACAGGAGGTGCTGTCCGTGCAGGCGCATCTGCTCGCCGGCCACGCCCAGCTTGAGCAGCTCCGCCGAGTCCGGCGGCAGCCCCTGGGCGGCGCGGGCGCGCACGTGCTCCAGCGCCCGCTGCAGGCCCACGCCCAGCTGGTCCATCTGCGTGGCCAGGTCCGCGGCCAGCGTGCCCACGCGCGCCAGGCGCTCCATGCGCACCCAGCGCGTGCGCGGGTCCTGGAGCACTTCACGCAGGCCGCCCTGCTCGCGGTGCGCCTTGAGCTCCAGCAGGGTGTGGACGCGCACCTTCAGCTCCAGCGGGTCCAGGGGTTCGGTCGTCAGCAAGTCGTCCACACCTGCCTCCATCACCTCGCGGCGCGTCTGGCGGTCCGCGGAAGGCGTGAGCATGAGGATGGGGAACTGCGGCGGGGAGAGCTCCTCGCGAAGGCGCCGGTACGCGGCCAGGCCCACCGTGCGGGCCCGCTCCACGTCCAGCAGCACCAGGTCCGCGGAGTGGCGCGACACCGCCTCCAGCGCGGCCGTCGTCCCGCGCGCGGGCAGCACGTCGTAGCCCGCCGGCGTCAGGATGGAGCGCACCCGCTCCACCCCGCTGGATTCCACGTCGACCGCGATCACTCGCGGGCGCTGGGGTGACGTCGAGCCTGTTGCCGTCGTCTGCATGTTCATGCCACCCCAGCCTGGAAACCGGACCGGCCAACGCCCACGGGCGCTGTCCCGCATCCGGGGGACCACGTCCCGGAATCGCTCAGGCCCACATGCTCCGCCTGCCCGGTATCCCGTCCGCAATCCGACATGGTCGCACTCCCATGCCAGCGGCATGCCGGACGTCCACCCAACGGCAGATCAGCCCACACTGGAAAGGCCGGAAAGCGTGATCCAGTAAGGTCAGGGGGTTGGCGGAGCGCCAACGCATGACCTGACGCATCAGGGCAGGTGCGCGCTTCAGATTTGGCAGGTCGAACCTGACCAAAAGTGTTTTCGGACCCGGGTCCCTGGATACCCGCTCCCTCTCAAAATGGTCAGCGGGATTCCTGTTCGTACGGCGTGCCCAGCGCGGCGGGGGCGTGGCCCCGCTGGCCCTGGAGCGCCAGGACGAGGAGGGTCAACAGGTAGGGCAGGGCGAGCAGGAAGCCCTGGGGGACCAGCTCGAGGAGCCAGGGAGCACTCGACGCGAGGCCGATCCGCAGCGCGTTGCCGAAGGCGAAGAAGAGCGCGGCGGCGAAGGCCCCCAGGGGCGTCCAGCGGCCGAACACCATGGCGGCCAGGGCCATGAAGCCCAGGCCCGCGGGGGTGTGCTGTTCGAAGCGGTCCAGGACGGCGGTGGACAGCACCGCGCCGCCCAGGCCCGCCATGAGGCCGCCGCCCAGCACCGCGCCCCAGCGCAGGGCGGGCACGGACAGGCCCAGCGTGGCCACCGCGTGCGGCTTGTCCCCCACGGCGCGCAGGCGCAGGCCCAGCGGCGTGCGCGACAGGAGCAGGTGGAAGACGAAGGGCAGGGTGAGCGCAAGGTACGTGGGCGCCGAGTGGCCCGACAGCGCGCTCAACAGCGGCACGTGGGACAGGCCCGGCAGGTTCCAGCGCGACAGCTGGGTGATGCCGGGCGTGCCGTTGGGGCCGTAGAGGGATTCCAAGAGGAAGGTGCCGCCGGCCATGGCCACCAGGTTGAGGGCCATGCCGGAGACGACCTGATCCGACCGCCAGCGGATGCTCAAGAAGCCGTGCACCGCGGCGATGCCCGCGCCCGCGGCCATGCCCACCAGGACCGCCAGGGGCGTGGGCATCACGAGCGCCGCCACGGCCGCGCAGAAGGCGCCGGTGCGCATCATGCCCTCCACGCCCACGCTCACCACGCCGGCGCGCTCGGAGAGCATGGCGCCCAGCGCGGCGAACACCAGGGCGGGGGCCGCGTCCAGGGTGGAGAAGAGCAGCGAGTGGAGCACCTCAAGCACGGGGCACCTCCACTCCGGCCTGGGCGGGCTTCTCCGCCAGCGCCCGCTTCTGGCGCCGCTCCAGCAGGGCGAGCCACACCATGCGTCCGGCGACGAAGAGCAGCGCGAAGCCCTGGATGAGCTCCGGGAAGCTCTTGTGCACGCCCAAGAGCTGCATGCGCGTGCCGCCCGCGCGCAGGATGCCGAAGACGGTCGCGGCCAGCGCCGCGCCCAGCGGGTGGTTGTTGCCGATGAGCGCGATGGCGATGCCGTCGAACCCGTACGGCGCGCCCAGCGAGCCCGGGTAGCGCCCCTCCGTGCCCAGCACCAGCACCGCGCCGGCCAGGCCCGCCAGCGCGCCCGCGAGCGCCATGGCCCCGCCCGCGCGCCACAGCGTGGGGATGCCCGCGGCCCGGGCCGCCTCCGGGGTGAGGCCCACGGCGCGCGTCTCGTAGCCGGAGCGCGTGCGGGACAGCCACACCCAGACGCCCAGCGCCGTGGCGAGCGCCAGCGGGAAGCCCAGGTTGAGGCGCGAGCTGTCGCCCAGCAGCCGGGGCAGCTGCGAGGAGGGGAGGATTTCGGCGGTGCCGGTGATGGACGACGCGCCCTCCGCCACGGCGCGCAGCGGGCCGATGACGAGCCAGTTGTCCACGAGGCTCACCGCCACCCAGTTGAGCATGATGGTGGAAATCACTTCGTGCACGCCGCGCTTGAGCTTCAGCACGCCCGCGATGCTCGCCCACGCCGCGCCCGCCACCGCCGCCGCGATGAGGGCCAGCGGGACGTGCAGCACGCCGGGCAGCGACACGTGCGCGCCCACGAGCGCCGCGGCCAGCGCGCCCCAGATCATCTGACCCTGCGCGCCGATGTTGAACAGGCCCACCTTGAAGGCCACCGCCACGGACAGGCCGGTGAGGGTGAGCAGCGCGGCCTTCATCGCGGCCTCGCCCAGGGGGCGCAGCACGGCGGTGGAGTTGCCGCCCTCCAGGAACGCGGGCCAGTTGCCCACGCCGCCCCAGAGCATCTGGAGGTAGGCGCGCGTGGCGGTGTCCGCGTCGCGCGTGAGGGCGATGGTCAGCCAGCACACCGCGAGCGCCAGCAGCACGGAGAGCACCGACGGCAGCACCTGCCGCGTCCGCTCACCCATGGCCTGCCTCCGCGCCCAGCATGCAGCGGCCCAGCGCGCGCTCGTCCAGGTCCTTGCGCGGGAAGTGTCCCGTCACGCGGCCTTCGTAGAGGACGTAGACGCGGTCGGACAGGGCCAGCACCTCCTCCAGGTCCAGCGACACCATCACCACTCCCGCCCCCCGCGCCTTCGCATCCCGAAGGCGTTCATGCACCTGCGCCACCGCGCCAATGTCCAGCCCGCGCGTGGGCTGCACGACGACGAGCAGCTTCGGTTCCGCGTCCAGCTCGCGCGCCACCACGACCTTCTGCTGGTTGCCGCCGGATAGCGCCTGGAGCGCCACCACCGGGTCGTTCGGGCGCACGTCGTAGCCGGACAACAGCTGGTTCGTGCGCTCGCGGCGGCCCTTGAAGTCCACCCACGGCCCGCGAGCGAACGGCGGCTGACGGTGCCGGCCCAGCGCCACGTTCTCCTCCACCGTCATCGCCTTCACCACCGCGCGGGCCAGGCGGTCCTCGGGGACGTGGCCCACGCCGCGCGCCTTGGCCAGCGCCGGGGTCAGCCCCGCCAGCGGACCGCCCAGCAGCGTGCCCTCTCCACCGTCCAGCTTGCGCAGGCCGGTGAGCACCTCCGCCAGCTCGCGCTGCCCGTTGCCGTCGACGCCCGCGATGCCGACGATTTCGCCCGCGCGCACGGTGAGGCTCACGCCCTGGAGCGCCGGACGGCCGTTGTCGCCCGTGGCCCGCAGGTCCTTTGCTTCCAGGACGACGGGGCCTGTCTCCGCTGCCTGCGTACCGGCCGCGACCGCGGGCACGCCGGTCATCGCGGCGCCCCTCGAACCCTCACCCACCATCAGAGAGGCCAGCGCGGAGACGGTGGTCTCGCTGGCGCGCACCACCGCGACGGTGCGGCCCCGGCGCATCACCGCCACGCGGTCCGCCACGCCCAGCACTTCCTTCAGCTTGTGGCTGATCAGCACCACCGTGCGGCCCTGCGCCACCAGCCCGCGCATCACCTGCGACAGCTCGTCGGACTCCTGCGGCGTGAGCACGGCGGTGGGCTCATCCAGGATGAGGACCTGCGCGCCCCGGTGCAGCGCCTTGACGATTTCGACCTTCTGCTGCGAGCCCACCGTGAGCGTGTCCACGCGGGCCCGAGGGTCCAACTGGAAGCCGAAGCGCTTCGCCGTGGCCGCGACCTCGTCACAGGCGCGGTCCAGGTCCAGCAGGCCGCGCTTCGTGGGCTCGCGGCCCAGCACCACGTTCTCCGCCACCGTCAGCGTGGGCACCAGCATGAAGTGCTGGTGCACCATGCCGATGCCCCTCGCGATGGCGTCTCGCGGGCTCTTGAAGCGCACCGGCTTGCCGTCCATGAGGAACGTGCCCGCGTCCGGGTGGTAGAGCCCGTAGAGCACGTTCATCAGGCTGGACTTGCCCGCGCCGTTCTCGCCCACCACTGCGAGCAGTTCCCCCGGGGCGATGTCCAGCGACGCGTCCTCCAGGGACACGCACGACCCGAAGCGCTTCGCGATGTGCTGGAGGGAGATCAGGGCTGCGCGACCTGGAAGGAGGACAGCTCCGCCTGCGTGCCCGGCACGGAAATCTTCCCGGCGAGGATCTGCTGCCGCAGCGACTCCACCTTCTGGAGCGCCTCCGCCTTGCCCGGGAACTCCACGCGCACGTCCGCCATGCCCACGCCGTTCTCCTTCAGGCCCAGCACCTGCTCACCCGCCGTGAGCTTGCCCTCCACCAGGTCCTTCGCCGCCTGGTACACGGCCAGGTCGCTGTGCTTCACCATGGACGTGAGGATGGCGTCCGGCGCCAGGTGCGACTGATCCGAGTCCACGCCGATGGCGTACACCGTCTTGCCCGCCGCTCTCGCCTCCTTCACCGCCTGGATGACGCCCAGGCCGTCCGTGCCCGCCGCGTGGAAGATGACGTCCGCGCCCTTGGCGATGAGGTCCTGGGCCACTTCCTTGCCCGCGGACACGCTGTTGAAGCTGCCCGTGTACACGGCCATCAGCGCGTCCGCCGCCTTCGCGTTGGTGGTGCGCACGCCCGCGCGGTAGCCCACGTCGAAGCGCTTGATCAGGGGCACTTCGATACCGCCCACGAACCCCACCTTGTTCGTCTTGGTGACGAGCCCCGCCAGCGCGCCCACGAGGAAGCTGCCCTCCTGCTCCTTGAAGAGCACCGTGCGCACGTTGGCCAGCGACTTGGGCTTGCCCTGCGCGTCCAGCAGCTGGCTGTCGATGAGCAGGAACCTGGCGTCCGGGTTTTCGGTGGCCACGTCGCGCACCGCGTTGGCCAGCAGGTACCCGTTGCCGATGGTCAGCTTCGCGCCCTGTTCCACGAGCAGCTGGAGGTTGGGGGCGTAGTCCTCCTGCGCCTTGCTCTGGAGCACCAGGGGCTGGATCGGCAGGGGCTTCACTTCCGGTGCGAGCGCCGCCAGGTCGGAGGAGATGGACTGACGCACTTCGCCAGCGGGGGCGTCCACGTACCTGCCGCCCTCGTACTTCTTGCCGGCGGCCCACAGCTCCAGGCCGCGCAGGGACGCGTCGTTGAACGAGTGGTCACCCCGGCCGCCCACGTCGATGACGAGCCCCACGACCACGGGTCTTCCCTCGGAGGGCTTCGTGGCGGTGGAGGCCTGGGAGGGCGCCTTGGGGGCATCCTCGGGCTTCTTGGAGCAGGCGCACAGGAGCGCGGCCAGGGCGAACACGTGGAGTCGGCGGAGCATCATGGGGCTGGCTATCTACCAGATGCGGCCAGGGCTTTCCCTCTGATATGGCCTTGCCCCGTGCAACCCTACGAGCTCATCAAGGCCAAGCGCGATGGCGGCAAGCTGGACCCGTCCGACATCCAGGCGTTCATCCAGGCGTACACCGCCGGCACCGTGGCCGACTACCAGATGGCCGCCATGTGCATGGCCATCTTCTTCAAGGGGCTGGACTCGCGGGAGCTGGGGGCGTGGGCCCGCGCCATGCTCCACTCCGGTGAGGTCCTGGACCTCTCCGACACGCCGGCCATCAAGGTGGACAAGCACTCCACCGGCGGCGTGGGCGACAAGGTGTCCCTGAGCCTCGCGCCCCTGGCGGCCGCCTGCGGCGTGCCCGTGCCCATGATTTCCGGCCGCGGCCTGGGCCACACCGGCGGCACCCTGGACAAGCTGGAGTCCATCCCCGGCTTCAACGTGAACCTGTCCACCGCGGACTACCGCCGGCTGGTGCGCGAGGTGGGGTGCTGCCTCATCGGCCAGACGGCCCAGGTGGCCCCGGCCGACAAGAAGCTCTACGCGCTGCGCGACGTGACGGCGACGGTGGACTGCATCCCGCTCATCGCGTCGTCCATCATGAGCAAGAAGCTGGCGGAGGGCATCGACGCGCTGGTGCTCGACGTGAAGGTGGGCAGCGGCGCCTTCATGAAGACGGCGGACGACGCGCGCGTGCTGGCCCGCACCATGATTGGCCTGGGCGCGGAGATGAACCGCAAGGTCGTGGCCCTGCTCACGGACATGGATCAGCCCCTGGGCCGCCAGGTGGGCAACGCCCTGGAGGTCCGCGAGGCCGTGGACATGCTCCGTGGCGAGGCGCCGGACGACTACACCGAAATCACCTACGCCCTGACGGCGGAGATGCTGGTGCTGGGCAAGAAGGCCGCCAACGTGGAGGAGGCGCGCGGGATGCTGCGCCGCTCCGTGGAGGACGGCAGCGCCATCAAGAAGCTGAAGGAGATCGTCCAGTCGCAGGGCGGCGACCCGCGCTCCATCGACGACTACTCGCTCTTGCCCACCGCGAAGGCCACGACGGACGTGGTGGCGCCGAAGGACGGCTTCGTCACCGGCATCCACACGGAAGGGGTGGGGCTGGCGGCGGTGGCGCTGGGCGCAGGAAGGCAGCGCGTGGACAGCAAGATCGACCCGGCCGTGGGCTTCACGCTGCTCAAGAAGGTGGGCGACGCGGTGAAGCAGGGCGAGCCCCTGGTGCAGGTGCACTACAACGACGCCGGGCCCGTGGAGGACGTGAAGGCGCGGCTGCTCGCGGCCTACCGGTTTGGCGACCGGGCGCCCGCGGCCCGCCCGCTGGTGCTGGAGCGGCTGGAGTAGTTACGCAATCGCCATGGCGCCCACGTTCCGCGAGCTGCTGTCAGAGGTGAAGAAGGAGATCCGCGAGGTCTCCCACGAGCACGTCCGTGAGCTGCTGGTCACCGGCCAGAAGGTGAAGCTCATCGACGTGCGCGAGGCGGACGAGTACGCGGGCGGACGGCTCCCGGGCGCGGTGCACATCCCCCGGGGCTACCTGGAGCTGCGCATCGAGGAGAAGGCGGACCGCGACGAGGAGCTGGTCCTCTACTGCGCGGGCGGCACCCGGTCCGCGCTCGCGGCCCGGACGCTGCGGGACATGGGCTACACGCGCGTGTCGTCGCTCGCGGGCGGGTACAACCGCTGGAGCGACGTGGCCTACCCGGTGGAGAAGCCGGTGGTGCTGTCCGCCGACCAGAAGGAGCGCTACCGGCGCCACCTCATCCTCCCGGAGGTGGGGGAGGAGGGGCAGGCGAAGCTCCTCCAG
>NZ_RAWL01000265.1:0-12128 GCF_003668885.1 Corallococcus sp. AB049A
GCTCCAGGGCGCCCAGGGGGGCGGCTTCGTGCGGCGTGCCGGCCGCCAGTCCCTCCTGCTGCTGGGCTCCACGCGCGCCGCCGCCTTCGTTGCGCTCCGCCTCTCCGGAGCGGACGGAGGTGTCCATGCCGTCCTGGCCGGAGGACTGCTCCAGGCCTCCCTTGGCGGAGGCGCCGTGCGCGGAGCCTCCCTTGACGCTGGCGCCGCCCTTCGCGGGGGCTCCCTTCCCGGTGGCCTTGCCCGGAGTCCTGGACTCGGCGGGCTGCTGCGCCTTCTCACCCTTCTCCTGCGCGGGCCCTTGCAGGGGCAGGCCCGGGCGGGGAAGGCCAGACGGAAGGCGGACACTCATGGACGGGGCCTCGGTGAGGGGGGAATCAGGCCAGGTTCTTCAGGTGGACGACGAGGTTGCTGTTGTTGCTGCCCAGCGTGCTCGCGTCATCCGTGGGGATGACGTAGCCCTGATCCGCGCCGACGTGCTTGCGGAAGAAGTCTACCACCTCCGGATCCTGCACGTTGGACGTGGTGCTCTTCTTGATGCCGTACGCGGCGCCGTCCGCTCCCCTGGCCTTCACGGAGTCAGGCGCGGAGGCGAGCAGGTTGTCCATCGTGCCCGACAGGCGGCCGCCGCCCTCCGGCTGGATGGTCATCGCGGCGTTGTGGCCCTCGATGTAGCTGACGTCGTAGTAGGTGTTGCCGAACCCGCCGTCGAACTTCACTTCACCCAACGTCGCGTTCTTGCCGTCGCCGTTGTCGCTGCGGAAGTTGCCGGACCAGTTGTCCGGGAACTGCACCGTCTTCTTCTCACCGGGCTGCAGCGTGACGGAGTCGACGGCCTTCTCGCCCGCGTTGGGGGTGAAGTTCACCGTCATCGGCTTGTCGCCGTCGTTGTTGAGCGTGAGGGTGTTCTTGCCCTTCGACGCGCCCGAGGCGCCCACGGACGCGGGACCGGCGACGTCAGCGTTCTTCTGGGGAGCCGCGGGAGCAGCCGCCGCCTCCGGAGCAGGAGCCGCGGCCTGCGCGCCCAGCGTCTGCACCAGCTGGGTGAGCATCTGGACGAGCTCACTCAGCTGCTCCATCGGGTTGCCGCCCTGGAGCGCGCCCTTCTTGCCCACGCCCGCCGGCGCGTCGAAGCCATCCGCCTGGAACAGCCCCTGGAGCGAACCCGGGCCGCTCTTCGCCGTCACCGCCGCGGGGCCGGCCACCGGGCCGGACAGCTCCGTGGAGGCCGTGCGGGGGGAGAAGGAGGAGCTGGCAACGGACGGCTTCGACAGGGGGGAGAGCGCCATGGCGGTGTTCCTCGGAAGATTGGATGGGGCGGCCGGGAAGAAGCCGTCCAGAGCAGCGATGCAGGGGGCTGGAGCAGGGCGCGTGCCAGCCCTCCCCACGGTCCAAGTCCCTGAAACAACTGGCGTGTGGAGCGGCAGCAGGCCGCCGGACTGATGACTGCCGTCAGGCCCCTGGTGTCTGCCGTCATCAGGCCCGTGAAGACAGTCATCCGTTGATGGCTGGCGTCATCGTTTGAGCGTCCACCGGGACCTCATGGGTGGTGCCCTACCCAAGGGTGTCTCATGAAACGCCTGTCCAGACAGACCCACGCACGGGGTTTGTTTGTTTGGAAGGTGAAAAATTCGCATGTCTGGGATTGGGTGTTACCAACTTGACACCTCGACGCTGGGTGTGGGTCGGGGGCGTGCTCCCGCGCGCGTCGCCGCATTCCCTCGCGGGTCTCCCTTCTTCGCTCCCCATTCCTATGTCCGTTCAAATGCCTCTTCGGGCGCCGCCCCCTTCGTGGGGACGGTTCCTGGTCGTCGTGTCCGCATTGCTCACCCTGGCCGGCTGTCAGAAGGCCGCCGCTCCCGCCGAGCCCCAGGCGGAGGACGTGGGCGCCGCGCGCTTCGTCGTCGCCGTGCACCAGGCGGTGACCGCCTCCGACGTGCAGCGGGTGGACCTCACGGTGGATGGCCCGGGCCAGCCGGAGCTCACCGTGCAGCTCGCGCCGGACAACTCGGTATGGACGGGCCTGTTGAGCCAGCTGCCCGCGGGCGCCGGGCGCCGCTTCCGGGCCTTCGCGTATGACTCGAACGCGCGGCTCATCTACCGGGGCGAGGCGCTGGACGTCACCATCACCGCCAACCAGACGGTCCAGGTGAACATCCTGCTCCAGCAGGTGGACCCGTCCCCCGAGTTCGAGAACGCCGGCCCCATCATCACCTCGCTGGTGGTGTCGCGCTCCTCGGTGGAGGTGGGCGGCTTCGTGGACGTGCGGGCCACAGCCTACGACCCGAACAGCGGCGACGTGCTCACGTACGCCTGGACGGCGACGGCGGGCACCTTCGGCACGCCCGCGGCGCTGGCCTCGCGCTGGACGGCCCCCATGACGGAGGGCGTGCGGACGCTGACGCTGACGGTGGCGGATCAGCTGGGCGCGTCCACCGCGGTGAGCTTCCCCATCCTCGTGGAGGGCACGGGCGTGGGCGAGGCGGAGGTCTTCGTGCGCTTCAACTCCTGGCCGCAGGTGGTGTCGCTCACCGGCTTCCCCACGCAGGTCGTCCCCGGCCAGTCCATTGGCGTGAGCGCGCAGGGCCAGGACAACGACGACGTCGCGGCGAACCTGCACTACGCCTGGACCGCGAGCTGCGCGGGCACCTGGACGGACGAGGGCACCGCGAACGCGCGCTTCACCCCCTCGGAGCTGCCCGCGCAGGGCACCTGTGACAACTGCCAGCTCACCGTGCGCGTGACGGACGGCCGGGGCGGCGAGGGCCTGGGCCACCTGGGCGTGTGCGTGGGCGCGCCGGTGTCCGCCAACGTGGCGCCGCGCATCACCAGCGCGTTCCAGACGGCCCGCACCGTGGGCCCGGGCAGCACCGTGCGCTTCAACGTCCGCGCCATGGACCCGGAGGGCACCGCCCTGGGCTTCGCCTGGGAGACGACGGCCGGCACCCTGGGCACGTCCGCCCCCATCTCCGAGGGCAGCGAGGTGACGTGGACGGCCCCCGCGTGCGTGGACGCGCAGGCGACGCCGGTGGTGCGCGCCCGGGTGACGGACGCGGAAGGCCTGGAGGCCGTGCAGACCTTCTCCCTCACCTGGACGGGCCCCGCGTGCGCCACGGCGCTGGGCTTCCTCACGCAGCCCTCGGACGTGCTCGCGACGAACGTCATCACCCCCGCGGTGCGCGTGGTGCTGCTGGACAGCCTGGGCCGCACGTCGCTGGCCCCCTCGGGCCCGGTGCGGCTGGCGCTGGGCGCGAACCCCGGCGCGGGCACGCTGTCCGGCACGGTGGAGGCGGCGCCTTCGGCGGGCATCGCGACGTTCGCGGACCTGAGCATCGACGCGTCGGGCGTGGGCTACACGCTGGTGGCGTCCGTGGCGGGGCTGCCGTCCCTGGCGAGCCAGGCCTTCACCATCCAGCCGCTGGCCGTGCGCGGCGCGTCGGTGGACCGCTTCGTGACGACGGGCAACGCGCAGCTGAGCCGGAACACGGACCTGGGCGCCACGGTGGTGCAGGCGCTGGTGGAGCAGGGCAACGGCACGTTCACGACGTTCAACGGCGCGGGCGCGGCGGATGGGACGTTCTCCATCCAGGGCGTGCCCTCGGGCGCGTACTACCTGCGGCTGGGCAAGGACTACGTGGTGACGAACTCGCGCGCGCCGGACCTGGGGCGTGACGGGCAGGGCCGCCCGGACGCGGCCCCGGCCAGCGCGAGCACGACCCTGTCCGTGGACCTGCAGGGCCTGGCGCCCTGGCAGGTGGGAGACGACCTCGAAGTCTTCTCCGCGGGCACGGGCCTGTGGGCGCAGGGCGTGCCGGAGTACGCGCTGACGGGCGCCGCGCTGGGCGCGGGCAGCCAGCGCTGGACCCAGACGCTGGAGTACGCGGGCATGCGCAACGCGAGCCCGGTGGAGGCCGCCTCGGGTGACACCGTGACGTTCCACCAGCTCTCCATGAAGTCGGAGGCGACGAGCGGCGCGCCCGTGGCCTACACGGCGGCGACGCGGGCCTTCTCCGCGCCGCTGGCGGTGGCGCAGGGCGGCACGGCGAGCTTCACGGGCACCCTGGCCGTGCTCGCGCAGGACCAGGTGCTGAACGTGGACCTGCGCACGCAGGACTTCGAGGCGCTGCGCACCCAGGTGCACCCCAGCGCCCAGCCCGTGGACCACGCGCTGTTCGTCGCGGCGTTCCCGGACGGCACGCGGGGCAGCTACGCGTCCGCGCCGGACCTGCTGACCTACTTCCCGGTCACGGGCGCCGCGAACCGCGTCTTCTCCTTCAGCTACGGCAACCCCTTCCCGGGCTTCACGCAGGCGGGCCTGGCGGAGACGTCCTTCACGGTGTCGCTGCTGGCGCCGGGCGCGACCCAGGCGCTCACCGTGCGGCCCTCGGTGGGCCAGGCGGACGCGCTGCCGTCGTTCCACGCCTCCGCGCTGGCGCCCCGGCTGGGCCCCGCGCGCTCGCCGACGCTGGCGGGCCAGGATGCCTTCGGGAACGTGACGGGCGTGGGCCTGACGCCGCGCCTTGCCTGGACGGCGCCGTCGGTGGGCACCGCCACGCACTACCGCGTCCGCGTCTATGAGGTGTTCGTGAACGCGCAGGGCCGCACGGCGCAGGCCGCGGGCGGGCCGGTGGCGCAGCTGTACACGGCGGCCACGTCGCTGCGCTTCCCGCCCGGCGTGCTGGCGGCGGGCAAGCAGTACTACGCCATCCTGGAGGCGGCCTCGTCTGGCAACGCCGACTTCCAGGGCCACCCCTTCCGGTCCGCCTGGCCGGAGGCGCACGCGATGCTCGTGACGGGCATCTTCGCGCCGTAGGCGTCGCGGCGTCCTGAAGCGCCGCTTCCGCCCCGAGCCTCCAGGTCCTCGTCGGGCCCTGGAGGCTTCGGGCGTTTCCGCAGTCACCCCCGTCGTCGCCGGAAGCTCCCCATGTCCCTACCGCGTTCGGTGCGTGCCCTGATGGGCACCGCCGTGTTGTGTGTCCTTTCCCTGTTGTCGGTGAGTTGTGCCACGGATGAGCTGGATGACGCCTGCGACGCGGGCTGTGTCGCGGGCGAGGCGTGCCAGGACGGAGGCTGTATCGATGAAGCCTGTGTCGGGGTGGTGTGTCCCGACGGGCAGGTGTGCGCCGGGGGCGATTGTGTCCAGCCCGCGGTCATCATCCCCACGCCGGTGGAGGCGCAGTGGGGGACGAAGAAGGAGAACGGCGAGGTGTGCGCCGCCAACCGGGATTGCAACAGCGGCACCTGCGCGGATGGCGTCTGCTGTGACTCCGCCTGTAACGGCGCATGCGACGCGTGCAACCTGCCCGGCAACGAGGGCATCTGCACCGTCGCCCCGCGCGGCACGGCGTGTGACGACGGGGATGCCTGCACCCTCGAAGACGTCTGCGACGGTGAGAGCGCGACCGCCTGCGGCGGCACGCCCAAGGCCTGCAACGCCCCGCCGGACCAGTGTCACGAGGCGGTGGGCGCCTGCTCCGAGGGAACCTGCACGTACACGACGAAGCCCGTGGGCACCGCGTGTGATGACGGCAACGCCTGCACCAGCGGGGAGACCTGCGGCACCGACGCGAGCTGTGGCAACGGCACGCTGAAGGTCTGCGAGTCGCCGGGCGGCGTGTGCCTGGAGAACGCGGGGGCCTGTCAGCCGGAGACGGGCGCGTGCACGTACACGCCCCGGTCGCCGGGCACGGCGTGCCGCGCGGCGGTGGGCCCGTGTGACGTGGCGGAGGTCTGCACGGGGGCCGGGGGCGAGTGCCCGCCGGACCTGAAGCAGCCGGCGGGGACGGCGTGCGTGGACGACGGCAACCCCTGCACCACGGATGTCTGTGATGCGTCGGGCTCGTGCCTGCATCCGGTGCTGGCCATGGGCACGGTCTGCGGCGCGGGCAGCGTGTGCAACGCCTCCGCGCAGTGCATCTCCAGCTGCTTCATCGACGGAGCGCTGGTGGCGGCGGGAACGACGAACCCTTCGGGCGCGTGCCAGGTGTGCGACCCGTCCCGCTCCACGTCTGCCTGGAGCTTCCAGTCCGCGGCCACGCAGTGCCGGGGCGCGGCGGATGCCTGTGACGCGGCCGAGTACTGCACGGGCAGCAGCGCGCAGTGTCCGGCGGACGGTGACGTCGCGGCGGGGACCAGCTGCGGCGCGGGCAGCATCTGCGATGCGTCCGGCCAGTGCTCCGCGAACTGCTTCATCGACGGCACGCTCTACGCCTCCGGAGCCACGAACCCGGCGGGCGCGTGCCAGGTGTGCAACCCGACGCTGTCCACGACGGGCTGGAGCTTCAAGCCCGCGACCACGCAGTGCCGCTCGGCCTCGGGTGTCTGCGACGCGGCCGAGTACTGCACGGGCAGCAGCGCGCAGTGCCCGGGCGATGTGGCGCTGGGCAACGGCACCACGTGCGGCGGCGGAACCGAGAGCGCCTGGGGCGCGTGCGAGGGCTTCTCCGGGACGTGCGGTGAGACGGGCACGCAGTCGCGCACGGTCACGGTGCAGGCCTGCTTCAACGGCGGCTGCCAGGCGTCCACCACCACGGAGACCCGCGCCTGCACGCGCAGCACGCAGGGCAGCGCCTGTGGTTCCTCCAGCACGGGAAGCTGGGGCACGTGCAGCTACTCCGGCACCTGTGGCGAGAGCGGCAGCCGGTCCCGCACGGTGACGGAGGGCTTCTGCTCCGCGGGCACCTGCCAGCCGTCGAGCCGGACGGAGACGGAGGCCTGCACCCGCGACACCGACGGCATCACCTGCGGCAGCACGACGACGGGCAGCTGGGGCTCTTGCAGCTACTCCGGCACCTGTGGGGAGGACGGCGTCCAGTCGCGCACCATCACGGAGCGGTTGTGCTCCGCCGGGACGTGCCAGTCCTTCAGCGACACGGAGACGGCGGACTGCTACCGCAACACCGAGGGCAAGTCGTGCGGCACCACCACGACGGGAAGCTGGAGCGCGTGCGGCGGCTACTCGGACGCCTGCGACGAATTCGGAACGCAGTCGCGCAGCGTGACGACGCGGACGTGCTCGTCGGGCTCGTGCGGCAGCACCCCGTCCACGGAGACGACGACCTGTACCCGCAGCACGTCGGGCAATGCCTGCGGAACGCAGGTCAGCGCCTGGTCCGCGTGCGGCGGCTTCAGCGGCACGTGCGGCCGGTCGGGCACCCGGTCCCGGACGGTGACGAACCTGACGTGTGGCGGGGGCAGCTGTAACTTTAATGGGAGCATCACGGAGACCCAGGCGTGCGAGCGCGACACCACGGGCGCCTCCTGCAACGACGGCAACGCCTGCACCACGGGCGATACGTGCGACAGCGGCGGTGGCTGCTCCGGCACCCAGAAGACCTGCCCCGGCGGCGCGACGTGCTCGAACGGCGTCTGCCCGGCCGTTTGCAGCGCACCGGACGAGGCCATGTGCAACGGCGTCTGCACGACCACCTCGGATGACAACAACAACTGCGGCGGCTGTGGAAACAAGTGTCTCACGGGCGCGGGCTTCTTCTGCGTGGACGGCGGCTGCATCTGCCTCGGCTTCAAGGGGCCTGATGATCCCCGGCGGGACAAGGCCCTGCCGCGCTGCGCGCCGTAGCAGGACCTGAAAACACTTCTCGCGCGGGACGCATGCGCCCCGCGCGAGAAGTCTTCACGGTCTCATCCCGTCCGGGTCAGACCCTTCGGACCGTGCTCGAATGGATGAGCCGGAGGATGAGTAGCAAGACCACCGCTCCAATGAACGCCACGAAGATGGTGCCCGCGAGCCCACCGAACGGGGCACCGGTGCCGAGCGCCCGGAGGATGAAGCCTCCCAGGAACGCGCCCACCACGCCCACGACGATGTCGCCAATCACGCCGTATCCACCACCGACCACCGCGGACGCGAGCCATCCAGCAATGAGGCCGATGACCGCCCACAACAGGATTGTCTCCAGCGCCATGTCTTTTTCCTCCCTAGCGAGGTGATGGACGAAACATGGGCATGAATTCCGGCCGCGCTCGCCCCACTCCCCAGGGCGACGGCAGGGCAGGCAGGCAGCCTGGAAGGGCTCCAGAGGGAAGCGGGGCAGAATGCCCCACGAAGACGTGGGGCAAAACGCCCCACTTTGACGCTGTGTTCGCGCTCTGATGGCATCGAGTGAACACCTGCCGTCACGCGCGGCAAGGAGTTCACATCCGTGAATCGCATCTTTGAATCCACCGGGGCGCCGTTGCAGTTCGACCGTGAGTCCTTCCGGTGCCGTCACACGCTCCTGGGACACCCCGCGCTGGAGCTGGAGAACCTGGCGGGCGTGGTGCAGCGGCTGCCTTCCGAGAACGTGTTCTTCAGCTCCGGCCTGGTGCCCAAGGACGCGGACTTCGACCGCGCGCACGTGGACTACCGCACCGGCCTGTCGCTGAAGGACACCGTGGAGAACATGATGACGAGCAATTCGTACATCATGCTGCGCGCGCCGGAGCAGGACAGAAGCTTCCATGAGCTGTACCGCGCGCTCTTGTCGGAGGTGGAGGACCTGATGCGCGCCCAGGGCGTGGGCACGCACGCCGTGGACCCCATGCTCTACCTATTCATCGCGTCCCCCGGCAGCGTCACGCCCTTCCACCTGGACCGCTACTCCACGCTGCTGATGCAGTTTCGCGGCACCAAGTCCGTGCACGTCTCGAAGGCGTGGGACGAACAGGTGGTCCCCGCGCCGGACCTGGAGGCCTTCGTCGCGCGCTCCGGCTCCAAGGTGAACTACCGCGAGTCCTTCGACGCCACGGCGACGCGCTACGCGTTCGGCCCCGGGGACGCGCTGCACATCCCCTTCGTGGCGCCGCACTACGTGAAGAACGGCGCGGAGGACGTCTCCGTGTCGCTGTCCATCATCTTCAACACCCGTGAGACCGCCCGGCACCTGCGAGCGCTGCGCGCCAACCACGCGCTGAGAAAGCGCCTGGGCCCCCTGGGCTACCAGCCCACGCCGGTGAACCGCTTCCTGCCGTTGGACCACATGAAGAGCGGCATGGAGCGCGTGGTGCGCCGCGCCCGGGCCCTGCTGCCCGCCTGAGCCCTCGCGCCCACGGGCAGGCGTCCCGCGGCCCACCAGGACGAACACCGTCACAGGTGTGCGCATGAGGCCGGGACACATGCGCGAGAAGCGGAACCGATGCACGCCGGCACGAGGTGTTGACGGCACTGCCCTTAAAGATGCATTTGTAATGCATCTTTTGGGGCGTGGGCCCGGAAAGGCAGCGAAGCCATGACGAGCGTGTACGAGAAGATTGGCGGGGAGCCGGCGATGGCGGCGGCGGTGGACGTGTTCTACCGGAAGGTGCTGGCCGACGAGCGCATCAGCCACTTCTTCGAGGACGTGGACATGGAGCGCCAGGCCGCGAAGCAGAAGGCGTTCCTGACGATGGTGACCGGCGGGCCCGCGAACTACTCGGGCAAGGACATGCGCGCGGGGCACAAGCACCTGGTGGATCGCGGGCTGAACGACATGCACTTCAACGCGGTGGCTGGGCACCTGAAGGAGACGCTGGAGGAGCTGGGCGTGCCCGCGGACCTGGTGGGCCAGGTGATGGCCGTCGCCGAAGGGGCGCGCGCGGACGTGTTGAACCGCTGAAGGCAGCAACAAGGAGGCACGTCATGGCCAAGGTGCGGCATGAATCCGAGTGGTATCCGCTGGAGCCCGGGGAGACGGTGCTGGACGGGCTGCTGCGCCAGGGCGTGCACGTGCCTCATGCGTGCCGGGCAGGGGCCTGCCAGTCCTGTCTGATGCGGGCGACCTCGGGCGCGGTGCCCGAGGCGGCGCAGGTGGGGCTCAAGGACACGCTGCGGGCACGCGGCTACTTCCTCGCGTGCGCGTGCCGGCCCCAGGAGGGCACGGCGCTGGAGGTGGCGGGGGCGTCGGAGCTGCGCGTCCCCGCGCGCGTGGTGGCCCTGGAGTCGCTCAGCGGGGACGTGTTCGCGGTGCGGCTGGAGGTGGAGTCGCCGCTTGATTATCGCGCGGGGCAGTACGTCACGGTGGTGCGCGCGGACGGGCTCGCGCGCAGCTATTCGCTGGCGAGCCTGCCTCGCGAGGGCCAGCTGGAGCTGCACGTGAGGCTCGTGCCCGGCGGCGCCATGAGCGGCTGGTTCGCGCGCGAGGTCCGGCCGGGTGAGCGGGTGCAGCTGCAGGGGCCTGCGGGAGACTGCTTCTACGTGCCCGGTCAGCCGGAGGCGCCCCTGCTGCTGGCGGGGACGGGCACGGGGCTCGCGCCGCTGTATGGCATCCTGAGGGACGCGCTGGAGGCGGGCCACACCGGCCCCATCCACCTGTTCCACGGGGCCCGGGAGCCGGCCGGGCTGTACCTGGTGGACGCGCTGAGGGCGCTGGCGGCGAGCCACCCGAACCTCCACTACCGTCCCGTCGTGCTGGCGGGAGGAGGTGGGCAGATGGAGGAGGGGGCGTTGGAGGCGAAGGTCCTGACATGCCTCCCGAAGCGGCCGGTGGGCTGGCGAGCGTTCCTCTGCGGCAACCCCGAAGCGGTGCTATCCCTGCGCAAGAAGCTCTTTCTCGCGGGGTTCTCGCTGAAGGACATCCACGCGGATGCCTTCCTGCCGAGCACGCCGCGAGCAGGGCCCGTCGCCGGAGCCGCCTGACTTGCACCTGACCCTTCACGCCGACTACTCGCTGCGCGTCCTGATGTACCTGGCGGCGCGGCCGGGGCGCCCGTCCTCCACGCAGGAGATGGCGGACGCCTACGGCATCTCCAAGCACCACCTGGTGCGCGTGGTGCAGACGCTGGCGCAGGAGGGGAACGTGGAGGTGCGGCCCGGGCGGGCGGGGGGCGTGCTGCTGGCGAAGGCGCCGAAAGACATCCGGCTGGGCAAGGTGGTGCGCGCGGCCGAGCCGGACTTCCACCTGGTGGAGTGCTTCGACCGGGAGCACAACACCTGCCCCATCGCGCCGGCGTGCGGCCTCAAGGGAGTCCTGGCGGAGGCGCGCGACGCGTTCCTCGCCACGTTGGACAAGTACTCGCTGGAGGACCTGCTGCGCCGCTCCAAGCCCGGCCTGTCGGACCTGCTGCTGACGCCGGCAGCGCCACAGGGCTGAGCTTCCGGCACGTGCGCATCAGTCCTCGTCCAGGGCATCGAGTTGAGTCTGGGCGATGTCCCGGTAGTGCGGCACGACTTCGACGGCGAGGACGTCCAGCATGGGCTGGCGTGCGCCCTCGGTGTCTCCGGCCTGCTGACGCTGGTAGGAGGTGTTGAGAGCGCGGGAGAGGCGACGGGAGCCCTCGCGGATACGTTGCGCGATTTGCGCCAGGAGCGCGGCTGCACTCGCTTCAGCCTGAAGGGCCCTTTCTGCTTCTTCGGAGGAGATGGCAACGTCAGAAGCGGTGCTTCGGAGCAGGGCGCACACGCTCGCGGTCAGTGTGAGGGGCTGGCCCAGCTCCGACACGCTTCGGTTCAGCTCCCAGATTTCATCCCAGGCCTTGGGGTCGGGCATGTGTGCCTCCGTGCTGGCGGAGTCGCGGGTGGCACTGCGCGAATGGCCACTGACGCTGGCCCTCACAGTTCCTCAAGCAGGCGTAGCAGTCACCTACCCAGTAGGGCTTCTTCGAGTCCTTGCACTGCACGTAGGTCTTGATGCAGTGCTCCCGCCATCCCTTGTCGGGATCGTCCAGTTCGGACAATGCGGCGCCAGCAGCAGCACCGCTTGCGGTGGCTCCCAGGATGGCGGCTGCTTCGGCATCCGTGAGGCCGCACGCGGCAGGGTTGCCCGGGTGGGCCTCTACGCAGCATGTCTCGCTGTCGATGCACGTCGCGGTCGCGCAACTCATCAAGAGGGCGGCGCATGGGGCTGCCATGATGGCGGGCCAGGAAGTGGGTGTCAGGCTGCCCTCCAAAGGGATCCGAGTAGCCCGTCCTCCGGGCAGCGGCGATGGCGAGCGCCTGCCCCACGCGGTACTCGGGTTCCTCCGCCAGCAGGTCCAACAGGGCCTGCATGACCTGCTCCGGCATTCGTGTCTGGCTCATTCACCCGCCGACTGTCAAGGACCGGGGGCATGGATCGCGTGAGGGTCGGCCAAGCGGATCGCCCTGGTGAGTTCGTCAGGGAGCCGGTGCTCGAGTTCGCGGCGCTGACGAGATTGGGGTCGGCCAAGCGGATCGCCCT
>NZ_RAWL01000266.1:0-12119 GCF_003668885.1 Corallococcus sp. AB049A
CCCCGCCCCACCGGCGCAAGCGCTGGGGACGGAGGCTCTTGTGGGGCCTGCTTGGCCTCCTGGGACTCATCGTCCTGCTGGTGGCGGGCGCGCTCGTGTACGCCACCAGTCCCGGCGGGTCCGCCCGCCTGGCGCGCTTCGGCGTGGACCTGGCGAACAAGCAGTTCGCCGGCCGGCTGGAGCTGGGCGGGTTCGACCTGGACCTGAACGGCGCGGTCCTCACCGGCATCAAGCTGTACACGCCGGAGGGCGACCTGGCGGCGGAAGTTGCCCGCGTGGAGGCGCGGCTGAACCTGTCCCCGCTGTTGGGTCAGCGGGTGGACCTGACGAAGGTGCGCATCGAGGCGCCCCGCCTGTACCTGGTGCAGGACGAGCGCGGCCTCAACCTGATGCGCGCGCTGGAGCCCCGCGAGCCCAAGCCCGAGGAGCCCCCGGCAGAGAGCAAGAGCGCGCTGCGCATCGACCTCAAGGACTTCGAGCTGAGCCACGGCTACATCGACTTCCAGCAGGAGCTGCCGGACGGCGGCGAGCGCCAGGTGCGCCTGGAGGAGTTCGGCGCGAAGGGCGAGGGCCACTACGCGCTGGCGGACATGGACTTCGCCGCGGACCTGCAGGCCTCGGGCGGCCTCACGCGCCCGCTCACGGGCCCGGTGCGCCTGGTGCTCAAGGGCCAGGGCAAGGACGTGGCGCGCCAGGTGGACGCGCAGCTGGGGCTCGCAGGCATCGAGGCGGACCTGGGCGCGAAGCAGACCGGTGAGACGGCCGCGGCCGTGGAGCTGCGCCGGCTGGCCGTGCCGCCCGCGCCGGTGAAGGCCTTCGTGCCCACGTACCCGCTGGTGGTGCCCATTGAAGCGAAGGGCACCGCGTCCATGGACGGCGACCTCGCGAAGGCGAAGCTGGGCGCCACCGCGGGCAAGGCCACGCTGGACCTCGACGGCGACGTGAACCTCGAGACGTTCCGCACCTCGGAGACCACCGTGAAGGCGCGCGGGGTCAACCTGGCGGAGCTGATGGAGAACGGCATCCCCACCAACATCGCCGCGGACCTCGTGGCGCACGGCGGTGGCACCAGCGTGGAGACGCTGGACGGCGACGTGGCCCTCACCGTCACCCCGTCCGAGTTCCGGGGCCAGTCGGTGGGCCCCATCGAGATGAAGGCCAGCGCGAAGGACGGCCGCTACAACGTGGCCAACCTGCGCGTGATGATGCCGGGCGCGGCGCTCGTCGCCTCCGGTGAAGGCACCGCGAAGGCGCTGGAGGCGCGCGGCAGCCTGTCCGCGGGCGACCTGAAGCTCCTGTCACAGGCGTTGGACAAGCTGCTCCCCGGCGGCACCGTGCCGCCCATGTCCGGCAGCGGCTCGCTGGAGCTGCTGGTGACGGGGCCTCCGGCCGCGCCGGGCGTGAAGGCGGACGGCAACTTCGTCGCGCTCAACTACGGCGACATCGCCATCCAGGACCTGTCGCTCAAGGCGAACGTGCCGGACGTCACCCGGCCGCTCACCACGGACGCCACCGTGCTGGTGAGCCAGCTGAAGACCGCGGGCAAGACGTTCCGCGACCTGTCCCTGGCGCTCACCACCGATGACCACCGCGAGCTGAAGGCCAGCGTGCGCGTGGACGGCGACGCGCAGCTCGCGCTGGGCGTGGAGGGCACGGTGGACGCGGACAACGAGGGGCTCGCCATGCGCGTCTTCTCGCTGTCCTGGCCAGAGGCCACCTGGACGCTCCAGCAGCCCACGCACCTGGGCTTCGGGGGCGGGCGCATCGCGCTGGAGCCGCCGCTGGCGCTCGCGTCCGGGCCGCAGACCTTGAAGATCGCCGCGCTGAAGGACGGCGAGCGCGTGGACGCGCGCATCGACCTGGGCGCCTTTGATTTGTCCAAGCTGCCGCGCATCGCGGTGCCGGAGGACCTGGGCCTGGGCGGCACGCTGTCCGGCCACGTCGCGGCGAAGGGGCGCATGGCTCGGCCGGACGCGGACGTGGACCTCACGCTGACGGACGGCAAGGCGCGCGGCTACGAGGGCCTGGGGCTCCAGGTGAAGGCTCGGTACGTGAAGGACCGCGCCACCGGCACGCTGGGCGCGGAGCTGAACGCGGCGCGCGTGTCGTCGAAGTTCGACGTGCCCGTGCAGGGCGTGCTGCGCCGGCGCAACGAGCCCGTGTCCCTGACGGTCAACCTGGAGAAGCTGGACGTCGCGGAGGCGCTGAAGCTGGCGAACCAGCCCCCTGGCCCCACGGGCCAAATCACCGGCACGCTGGTGGTGGACGGCTCCGCGAAGGACCCTCGCCTGGACCTGAAGGTGGTGGGCGCGGAGCTGCGCTACCCCGGCCGTCCGGAGGCCCTGTTCGCGCAGGCGCTGGGCTTCGAGCTGCACGCGAACTCCGACGCGAACGACGGCACGCTGGGCGCGCGGCTGGACGTGCAGGGCGTGGCGCCGCGGGCCTACGTGCTGGTGAAGACGCCCTTCACGCTGGGCGGCGTCATCGCGAAGCCGCCCACGCCCGCGCAGGCGCTGGAGGCGCCGCTGCACCTGGAGGCGCTGGTGGCGGAGCTGCCCCTGAAGGTGCTCCAGGGCGCGGAGGGCGTGGACAGGCCGGACGGCACGCTGACGCTGAAGGCGGACGTGAACGGGAGCGCGCTCGCGCCGCAGGGCCGCGTGGAGCTGCAGGCGAAGGGCGTCACCGCCAACGGCCTGCCGCCCCTCAACGGCACCGCGCTGGCGCTGGCGGGAAATGAAGACGTGAAGCTGACGCTGGACGTCCAGCGCCCCAACGGGCCGCTGGCCACGCTGGAGGCGCGCGTGCTGGCGCCGCTGGCCGCGCTCCAGGACCGCGAGGTGGTCAGCCGCGTGCCCTTCCGCATGAAGGGCCGCGTGGGGCCGGTGCCCCTCAACGAGCTGCCCGGCATGGTGGTGGAGCCCGGCCCGGGCAACCGCGGGCCGCAGGGCGTGCTGTCCATGGAGCTGGTGGCGCGCGGCACGCCGGAGGCCCCGGAGCTGGAGGTCAACGCGGGCATGCAGGGCCTGGGCGTCGCGCAGACGGCGCTGGGGCAGGCGCGGCTGCACTACTCCTACTCGCAGGCGAAGTCCCTCTTCGACGCGATGCTCACCGCGCCCGGCGGCGGGTCGCTGCTGCTGGGCGGCACCATGGAGCTGGACCTGTCCCTGCCCGCGTTCCAGTCCGCGCAGGGGCCCGCGAAGAAGGTGGACCGGGCGCCGGTGGAGCTGACGCTGCGCGCGCGCCGCTTCGACCCGACGTTCCTGTCCGGCGTCTCCCCGTACGTGCGCTCGCTGGGCGGCATCATGCAGGCGGACGCGAGCCTGGGCGGCACCGTGGGCGCGCCCACCTTCAAGGGCAACCTGGCGTGGAAGAACGGCCGGCTGGGGCTGATGGGCTACGGCGAGTACAACGACATCCAGCTGGCGCTCAACGCGTCCCAGGACCGCATCGAGCTCAAGCAGCTCACCGCGAAGTCCGGCAACGGCTCGCTGGAGCTGACGGCCACCGCGAACCGCCAGGGCAAGGGCGGCGAGTTCCTGATGGAGGGCAAGGGCCACACCAAGAACCTGCCCATCGTGGTGGAGGACCAGCTGATGGCCCTGCTCACGCTGAACCTGTCCATGAAGGGCAGCCTCACCGAGCGGCTGGTGAACATCAGCGACCTGTCCATCCCGGAGGCGCACGTCGAGCTGCCGGAGGCCAAGCGCAAGGACCTGCAGCCCCTGGAGCGCCCCGTGGACGTGGTGATGGTCCGCAACGGCGTGCCGGTGGACAAGCGCAAGAAGAAGGAACAGGCGCCCACGCAGGTGGCCACGTCGCAGAAGGCGCGGGACCCGCGCAACGCGCCGGACTCCCCGGGCATGCCCGGCAACCCGGAGTCCACCGTGGGCAGCGGCGGCGCGGGCGGCCCCACCTCCCAGGCGGAGGCCGAGGCCCTGGCGGAGGAAGGCGAGGAGGAGGCACCGCCGCAGCGCCAGTTCTGGGTGAACATCAACGCGCCCCGCAACCTGTGGGTGCGCGGCACGGACCTCAACGTGCAGCTGGGCCTGTCCGAGGGCTTCCGCGTCGAGTACGCCAACGAGGCGCGCATGTTCGGCGAGGTGATGGTGCTGCTGGGCCGCGTGGACGTGCTGGGCCGCCGCTTCGACGTGCAGCGCGACAGCCAGGTGCGCTTCACCGGCCCGGTGATGATGCCGTACATCAACGTCACCGCCGAGCACCGCAACGACAACGCGAACGTCACCGTCTTCGTCACCGTGCGCGGCCAGGGCAAGGAAATCACCCTGAAGACGACGAGCGAGCCGGCCCTGCCGGAGTCGGAAATCTACACGCTGCTCGCCACCGGCCGGCGCACGCTGGAGCGCGGCTCCGGCGCGTCCATGAACGCGGGCGCGCAGGCGGCCTCCGTGGTGGGCTCGTTCGTCGCCAACGAGGCGCGCAAGGCCATTGCCGCGAAGCTGCCCCTGGACGTGCTCTCCATCGAAGCGGGCGACAACGGCATCTCCGGCACCAAGCTGGAGGTGGGCACGTACGTGACGGACAAAATCTACGTGGGCTACACCGGCCGCGTGGGCGCCAACCTCCAGCGGGGAGAGAACGCCAACGCCGTGCGCTTCCAGTACCTCTTCAGCCCGCGCTGGAGCCTGGAGGGCATGTACGGCGACGCGCGCTCCGGCGGCCTGGACCTCATCTGGACCAAGGACTACTGACATTCATGCCGAAAAGAACCGTCCAGGCCTCACTTTGACACATCAAGACACAGCACAAACCCACGACTTCACGCTCCAACCAATATACCAACAACAAACAACAACCCAACATAGATTGGCCATACAGTCCACGCCCAAACCGCCTCGAAATATTTCTTAACCGAGGCCGGAGGCACAACAAGACTTAGCTCTTCTCCAGACGCTATCAACTGAACTGGCAAGCCTCGAAATTGGCGCTCTTTCATGAGGAAGTAGGAGTCCAATCCCCAAAACACCACCGTCGGATAAACAGCCAGGACAGCAAAATAGCGCTCTGTGTCCTTGTTGCCAAAAGCCAGCAGTGCCGTGATGACTGTGACGGCCCACCCCTTAATAGCGAAGGAGTTCTGTGCCATCCTGCTAATGATGCCTTGGTGCAGTTCTGCGCGCTTGATGATAAGGTCCGACATGAAGTTCCTTCCAACTTGGGGCTCTGGTAGGCTCTCTATCGAGCACCAACGTTTAGGGAGACAGACGATGCCTCACTCCGTCTTCATTAGCTACGTTTTCGAAGAACGGCCTTACAAAGACAAAGTTGCGAGTTGGATTGAAGGACTGCGGCTAGGCTCCAATGTTGTCGTCACCTATGAGCGCGCCGATGTTCGGCAGCAAGGTGAACAGGAGATCCGCAACCACCTACGGCCTCTCATCCAGGGCTGTGCTGCGGTTTTCGTACTTGTGGGGGACACGAGCCACAGTCGAAAGTGGATTGACTATGAAGTGTCAGTGGCTCGCTCGCTTCACAAAATTGTTATTCCCATTAGGATTCCAGGGACGAGAGGAGGATTACCCCGAGAAATCCAAAACGAGCATGAAGTTGTTTTTGAGCCCAATGCAATTGCCAATGCACTTCGGGACAGGCTGAGGTAAAGCACCGTGAGTATAATGGGCACGTCTGGCTGCTACCAAGTCGTGGTACTTGAACCAGAGCGCAAGGCTACCGGTGGAGGCGGACACTCAACGACGCTGCAGGCGACCCTTGAACGTCAGCTACGGGAACTTGGGCTCGACCCTATGGCTGCACTACGGGTTCTCGATGAGAGTAACTTTCACCGAGAGCGGGTTCGCGGCATGCCTGTGGCTGCCGTTTACTTCGGTGGGTCATACCAGAGCACGGAGGCTACTCAGATCCTAGAAGAGCTTCGAAGCGAGGGCTGCTTCATCCTCCCCGTTGTACCCACGCTGATAGCGTATCAAACGCAGGTCCCCAGCACACTGGCTGCAATCAATGGCCAGGAACTAAAAAAGAGCGACCCTGCCCTAGAGCACATTACAGCCCGGCTCATGGAAGAACTGGGATTGATGCGCTCGCGTCGACTCGCATTCATTAGCTACAAACGAGATGAGTCACGCGGGGTAGCGCTCCAACTCTACCAAGCCTTGGATGCTTGCTCGTTCGAAGTATTCCTGGACACCCACAGCATCAAACGTGGCGAGGAATTTCAGCCCATGCTTTGGGACAGACTAGGAGATGCGGATCTACTGATTCTCCTGGATACACCCAATGCGCTTACAAGCACTTGGGTCGAACAAGAGGTCGCACGTGCACACAATCTTGGGCTGGGCGTGCTCCAACTCATTTGGCCCGCACCGCACAAAAGAACGCCTGGAACCGAATTGTGTGAGCCATTCGTTCTCGAAGCTAACGACTTTACCGACAATCCGAACTCGTCGGGAACGACACTCAACAAGTTCAAGCTTGAAGAGATTGTCGCGCGGGCCGAATCCACACGTGCTCGTTCTCTCGCAAGTCGAAAAACCAGAGTAATTACCGAGTTCTGCAAGCAGATGAAGACACACGGAGTGGACGTAACCATCCAACCCTCTGGACGCTTGGAAGTACCGCACCCACACCGTGGCGCCACGTATGTCTTTCCCATTGTGGGGCATCCAGAGGCAACTCTGCTACAAGAGATAGCCGACGACTGCACAACATGCGGAGCACCAACTCCTCATGGCTGTCTCATCTACGATCCGCTTGGCATTTGGCCCCGGAAAGCAGCGCACCTACAGTGGCTTAATGGCTTCCTTCCCGTCGAATCCCTGGCTATCTCAGAGGTCCCCAAGTGGCTGACACCCAAAAGCACACCTTAGGGCCTGTCTTCCTCTCAGCAAGCATTCCCAGCCCGTATCGCGATCAGAAGTACTTGACCACCGTTGACCTCATAGCCATCAGGGAGGCCGTCACCGCGCTCACCATGGTGATTGCTCCCACAGATCGGCTAGTTTTCGGTGGCCATCCCGCAATTTCCCCCTTAGTACATTTAGGCGCAGAGCGACTTGGTGTCGCAAACCATGTCTACATTTATCAATCCCTCTTTTTCAAGAGCATGATTCCGCCGAGTTCACTGAAATTTCGCCATCTCATCTGGACGCAAGCGGGTGCCAGCCGGGCCGCTAGTTTGGACCTGATGCGAAAACAGATGATCATGAGCGAGCGCTTCCAAGCAGGGGTGTTCATAGGAGGGATGGAGGGAGTGGAAGATGAATTCAAGCTCTTCTGTCACCACCATCCACATGCGGCCATTCTCGCAGTTGCTTCCACTGGAGCTGCCGCTCGTATCCTTTTTGATCGCGAGCCATTGGGCACGAAAGATCCTGGACTAGAGCATGATCTAGCATACGCATCCCTGTTTAGACGATTATTACGTAGAACAGGGAGCCCGCCGATTCCCCCGGCTAGTAGCCCGAGTTCATCAACTCCACCTTAATTGGCCGAAGCAAGCCATCATTACACCGCATCTACACTGAAGCACCAGCGCAAACACATCGTCTCTATTTACGCAGCCCAACTCTTGGAGCCAGACACTGAGCCCCTGAAAACCTGCCAACAGAAGCAAGTTTCCGCCACCCCACTACCGCGCCACACTAGAACCAACAAATACCCTGGAGGACAATTTGGCACGCAGAGTCTTTTATAGCTTCCACTTCGACAATGACTTTTGGCGCACGCAGCAAGTGCGAAACATTAATGCTCTTGAGGGTCAGACGCTTGTCGCTGCGAACACCTGGGAAGAGGTTAAGAAGAAGGGTGACGCCTCAATTCAAAAGTGGATCGACGACCAAATGGTTGGAAAGAGTTGCGTTGTCGTTCTTGTAGGCTCAGAAACCGCCTCCCGCAAATGGGTCCAATACGAGATCAAGAAAGGCTGGAGTGAGGGCAAGGGGGTTCTTGGCATTCGGATCAACAAACTCCTCAACAAAGATGGCAAATCTTCAGCCCCAGGAGCCAATCCGTTCGATCTGCTCAACATTAAAGGGAAATCGTTCTCCCAAATAGCATCACTCAAAACCCCATCCGGGGTTGACAGCAAAGCAGCATACGCCGACATCGCCAAAAACATCGAAGCCTGGGTCGAAGAGGCTATTAAGATCAGAGAAAAATATTAGTCGCCCCAGCCAAGCTTACCCGCAAGAAGCAGGGTGGGATTGCACGACTAGAGATGGTGTCACACGGCCTACCGCCCTGTAACTTCTCATTCACAAGGACTACTGACCGCCCGGACGCGTACGTCCGGGCGGCATGCGCGGCCTTACAGCGGATACGCCGCGTAGCACGTGCCCATGGGCCCCACGCCCGTGGTGCCCGCGCCCGGTGCGTCCCGCCACGCTCCTTCCGCGCCGCACTGCTGCCACAGCGTGCTGCTCACCTGCACGCAGGTGCGCACGGGCACGCCCCGGCCCAGGCGCGTGGAGACGCAGTACGGGAAGGACACGTTGCAGTTGGACGGCTTGGTGGTGGTGCCGCCAATGAAGACGCCCTGCGAGCACTGGCGCCACAGCGCGTCCGACGAGCTCTGCACGCACGAGCCCTCCGGCACCGTGGCGTCCACCGTGCCGGAGTAGCAGCCCTCCGTGGTGGTCGTCAGCGTCCACGGGTACGCCGTCTTGAAGCGGTTGTAGATGGTCGCCATCAGCGACGAGCCGCCCACCGTGGTGCGGCCGCACTGGATGGCGTACGCGCCCACCCAGGGCGTGTACGTGTAGAGCGCGGCGGTGGCGTTGTTCACCGGCTTCACCGAGCACGGGTCCGACGTGGACTTCGTCACCCCCACCTTCCAGCCGGAGATGGTGGCGCGGCCCGCCTCCAGGTCGGTGAGGTAGCCGCGCATCTTCTTCGCCGCGCACTCCACCTGCTTGCCGAAGCCCACGTATTGCGCGTCACAGCCGCTGCCGTCCGGACAGCCACAGCCCGTGGCCTTGCTCAGGTTGGTGGACGTGCCGCTCTGGATGAGGCTGGACTCACCCTGGATGCGCGCCAGCATGTACAGCGGGCTGATGTTGGACGCGCGCGAGCGCTCCACGATGAGCGTCGCCGCCGTCTTGCCCCAGGCCGGGTCCGTGTAGCCCGCCAGGTACGAGCCCTGCTGCTGGAGGAACGCCTGCACCTGCGCGGGCGTGATGCCCGTGCCGCCCGTGACGTCCGAGTCCTCCAGCAGGCGGTGCATGTCGTACTTCGTCGTCGCCTCCTGCAGCACCTGCCCGGTCAGCTCGTCAATCACAGGCTCGTTGGGGCTCTCTTCCAGGGGACCGCAGCCGGCCGCCAGCAGCGCCGGGAGCAGCAGCACAGACCATCGGAGCTTCATCACGCACACCTCGGGGGAAAGGCCGGCTGAGGGCCGGTGGGGCGAGCATGACTCAAGACTTTCCGGGAAGTTGAGAATTAGCCCCGAGCAGGGAGGACGAGGGGCGGAGTAGAGTTCTGGACATCATGCGGACCCCTGCCCTGTTTCGTCGGAAGTGTTGGCCGTTCCTCGCCGCGGGCCTCCTGGCCGTGGCGGGCTGTTCGGATTCGAGTGGCCCGGGTGAAGAGCCCGGTCCGGGCACGGACGGGCCCGGAGTGACGCCGGGCGACGGCTCGGAGTGCCTGGGCGCGAAGTTCCTCACCACACTGGGCAAGAGCACGGTGCTGGTGGGCGCGCAGATGGAGGAGGAGACGTCGGGCAAGGCGCCCTTCGACGTGCGCTACCTCTACATCGCCGCGGGCGTGTTCGATTCGAAGGACGCGTGCACGTCGTGCACGTCGGGATGCACGTCCGCCGGCGCGTCGTGCGCCAACGGCGTCTGCAACTGGTGGGGCTGCTGGCAGGACGTCTCGGAGGCGCCCGGCGCCTACGTGCGCGACTTCATCAAGGCCACGCAGGCGAAGGGCCAGATTCCCTTCCTCACCTACTACGAGGCGTTCCAGGCCAGCGGCTACACGGAGGGCGAGGAGCAGCTGAAGGCGCTCAACGACGCGGCGTTCCTGGGGCGCTACCTCGCGGACTGGCGGTTCCTCTTGAAGCAGGTGGGCCAGGAGAAGGTGCTGCTGCAGATCGAGCCGGACATGTGGGCCTACCTCCAGTTCTTCCCCAAGGACGGCAAGGCGCAGTCCACGCCGGCGGCCGTGAAGGCGGCGAACCCCACGGACTGCGGCACCCAGGAGAACAATGGCGCGGGCCTGGGCAAGTGCATGATCGCCATGGTGCGCAAGTACGCGCCCAACGCGAAGGTGGGCCTGCACGCGAGCGCGTGGGCGACGAAGACGGACGTGTCCCAGAACACGGACCCGTCGTTCGACGTGGCGGGCGAGGCGAACAAGGTCGCGGACTTCCTCCTGTCCGTGGGCGCGGGCGACACGGACTTCGTCACGGTGGAGGCGTCCGACCGCGACGCGGGCTGGTACCAGAAGACGACGGGCAGCGCGGCGTGGTGGGACCCGGAGAACCGCAAGCTGCCGCACTTCCACCAGGCCTTCACCTGGGCCAAGGCCGTGTCCGCGCGGCTGGGCAAGCCGCACATCTGGTGGCAGCTGCCGGTGGGCAACATGTCCCTGCCCGACAGCAACACGAAGTGGCGCGACAACCGCGTGGACTACTTCCTCACCCACCCGGGTGAAGTGGCCGCCGCGGGCGGCGTGGGCATGCTCTTCGGCGCGGGCAACTACGAGCAGACCACGCCGGAGACGGACAACGGCAACCTGCTCAACCGCGTGAAGGCCTACAAGGACGCGGGCGGCCAGCCCGCGTGCGTGAAGAACTAAAGCCGCTGACGCCCGGGCCTTCGTCAGGCCCGGGCCTTCGCCTTCTTCCGGGCCTGGATCTTCTGGATGTATTGGGTGGCATCCGGCGTCTCGCAGGCCGTGTCGCCGTGATCCACCTCCACCCTGCCCAGCCGCTTCGCCGTCGCGAGCGCCGCGGTCTGGACCGCGCCTCCGGTGGCGCCCACCGCGATGAGCGCCGTGTTCATCGCCTCGCGGACGCGGTTCTTCGCGCCCGGCAGCTCCGCTTCAATCCGCTTCACCCACGGCAGCAGGTCCTCCTCCGCGAGCACCGCCGTCTTCGTGAGGAGCGCGGCCAGGCTCTGCCACCCTGCCCGCCCCACCCATTCGGACCTGGACTTCGTCCACGTCAGCGCTTTCGCCGCGTGCGGTGAGCGCAGCACCACGTTCGTCACGAAGACGTCCGTGAGCGTGTGCCAGTCCAGCCCCTTCGCCCAGGCGTCCAGCTCCTTCCAGGGCATCGCGGGCGCGTCCACCACCATCGTCGCCAGCAGCCGCGCCTCTGTGTGGCCAGATGCCCAGAGCGCCCGGGCGAGCGCCGCGTCCGTGCCGATGCGCTTCTTCAGCGCCGTCAGCGGACCGAAGTTCACACCGGACAACGGCTGGGGGGCCCCGTGGCGCAGATAGGTCTTCCGCGTCTGCTCCGTGCCCAGCCGCTCCAGCTCCCGCATCGTCTCTTCCAGGGTCATGGGGCGTTGGATTGTGCCAGCACTAGCTCAAACGAGTGACTGTCACTCCCCCAGTGCCTCCTCCAACTTGCGGCCCGTGAAGGGTGGATGTCTCACCTGCGAGGGGGAGTGATGACCAGCGCTGAGTACCTGTCCGATGTGGAGTCCCTCGACGCCATGGACGCCTGGGAGGGCGCGGATGCCCTCCAGGAGCTGGAGGACCTGGCGGATGAGTTCAGCGAGCTGGAGTCCTTCGAGCCCTCGGGCTTCGAGGACGACCCCTTCGAGCCCTCGGGCTTCGAGCCCACCGGCTTCGAGCCCTCGGGGTTCGAGGATGACGGCTTCGAGGAGCTGTTCGCCGCGGCCGAGGCCGAGGACGCCTTCCTGGAGGACGACGGCTTCGAGGGGTTCGAGGCGAGCCCGGCCACCGGCCTGTTCGTGCCGGCCACCAGCAACCGGCTCGTGTCCGGCCCCGCCGCGGTGACGCTCGCGCGGGCGCTCAACCCCTTCGTGCTGGAGTCCATGGACGCGGATGACGCCGAGGCGTTCTTCCGTCGCATCACCCGGCGCGTGCGCAGCGCCGCGCGCGGCATCGCCCGGGGCGTACGGCGGGCGGGCCAATTGGGGGCCGCGGCGCTGCGCCGCGCGGGGCCGCTCATCGCC